>NZ_BAABHF010000020.1:0-1015 GCF_039541955.1 Actinoallomurus oryzae
CGGGTTCGGTGTCGGCTGGGCGGGAGTGGATGGTGATGGTCCGGCGGCCCTGGTCGGGGGGTTCGAGGGTGATCTGGATGTCGATCGGGTCGTGCTCAGGGATGGTGAGGGGGCTTTCGAGGGTGAGTTCCTCGATGTAAGGGGTTCCGGCACGGGTGCCGGCGTGTATGGCCAGATCCACGAAGGCGGTGCCGGGAAGCAGGACGGTGTTGTTGACGGCGTGATCGTTGAGCCAAGGGTGCGTACGCGTTGAGATCCTGCCGGTGAACAGGTAGCCGTCGGTGCTGGGTGTTTGGATACAGGCGGCGAGAAGCGGGTGGTCCGTAGCTTGTTGCCCCAGATCTTCGGGTTTGTTGTTTGCGTTGTTTGCGGTGATCCAGTAGGTCTTGCGTTGGAAGGGGTAGGTGGGAAGAGAGATTGTTGTTGTTCGTTTTGGTGGTGTGTAGTTGGCGGTGTGGTGGTGGGTGTGTAGTTGTGCGGTGTTGTTGAGGAATTCGGTGAGGGTGCCGTGTTTTTTGGTGATAGTGGGGATGATGTGAGCGAGCGTTTCGTTTTGCTCGAGGGTTTGTTGGATGGCGGGGGTGAGGGTGGGGTGGGGGCTGATTTCGATGTAGGTGGTGTGGCCGGTGGTGAGGAGTTTTTCGATGGTGGGCTGGAGTTGGACGGTGTGGCGGAGGTTGGTGTGCCAGTAGTCGGCGGTGAGGGTGGTGGTGTCGGTTTGGTTGGTGGTGACGGTGGAGTGGAACGGGATGTTCGCGTGGTGGTGGGTGATGTCGGTGAGTTGTTCGGTGATGTGGGCGTGTAGTGGGTCGATGTGGGGTGAGTGGGAGGCGTAGTCGACCGGGATCAGGCGGGCATCGACACCCTGGGTTTTGTAATGGTCGATGAGAGCGCGGATGGCCTGTGGCGTGCCGGAGACGGTGGTGGAGGCTGGCCCGTTGATGGCGGCAACGTGAACGTCGGCTTCGAGGTTGATCTGGTGGTGGGGGAGGGGGATGTGGGCCATGGCGCCGGT
>NZ_BAABHF010000021.1:0-103092 GCF_039541955.1 Actinoallomurus oryzae
TACAACCACCAGCGCCCGCACCGGTCGTTGCCGCGCCGAGCCACGCCCGCCACCGTCTACAACACCCTGCCCAAAGCACTGCCCACCGGCAGCCGCCAGGCCGACACCCACACCCGGGTCCGCCACGACCGCATCGACGACTCCGGCGTCGTCACCCTGCGCACGGGCGGCCGGCTCCACCACCTCGGCATCGGGCGAACCCACGCTCGAACCCACGTCATCATGCTCGTCGACGATCTCCACGTCCGCGTGATCACCGCCACCACCGGAGAACTCCTCCGCGAACTGACCATCGACCCCACCCGCGACTACCAACCCCAAAGAAGAAACCCTCCGACCCTGTAGGTTCGGAGGGTTTCCGATGTCCTGAGACATCACAAGCGTGGGGCCGGTGGGATTCGAACCCACACTGGCGCGATCCTAAGTCGCGTGTCTCCTGCCTGATTGGACTACGACCCCTGGTGCGCGCGCCGGTCAGACGCCGAGCTCGCGCAGAATGCGTTCGACGTGGCCCGTGGCCTTCACGTTGTAGAAGGCCTTCTCGATCCTGCCGTCCGCGTCCACGATGAACGTCGACCGGATCACGCCGACGACCGTCCTGCCGTACAGCTTCTTCTCCCCGTACGCGCCGTAGGCCTGCATGACCTTCGTGTCGGGGTCGGCGAGCAGCGGGAACGTCAGGCTCTCGCGTTCGCGGAACTTGACGAGCTTGGCGGGCTCGTCCGGGGAGATGCCGAGGACGGCCACGTCGGATCCGGTGAGGTCTTCCAGGTGCTCCTGGAAGCCGACCGCCTCTTTCGTGCAGCCGGGGGTCATGGCGGCCGGGTAGAAGTACACGACCACACGCCGGCCGCGGAACGACGACAGGGAGACGGGGTTACCGTCGGCGTCGGCGAGGGTGAACTCCGGGGCGGCGTCCCCGGGCTCCAGCCGCTGTTCCGTCACGAGAGTACCTTTCCGTTCGAGCCAGGGTCTGTTCCGCGAGCCTCACTGTGCGGCACGGGACCGGGAAACAGAACCTTGCCCAACCCTACTCGTCAGGGTCCCCCGGCAACGGGATCGGGTACAGAGTGGGCAGGACGCGGTGTCGCGGGTCCGTTCCTGAGAGACTGATCATTGCTTCGCCCGGTGGACAGCGCCGCAGGAGGTACGAAACGAGATGGCCGACAAGACCCGCGACCCCGCGGTGATAGAGCGCGAGATCGAGCTGACGCGTCAGGAGCTGGCGCGCAGCGTCGACCTGCTCGCCGAGCGCCTGAGCCCCAAGCGCGTCGCGCAGCGTGGTGTCGCCAAGGCCAAGGAGGAGGCCGGGCACGTCGCCACGGACATCCGAACGATGGTCCGGCGCGAGTCGGCCGAGCGGCTGAGCCCGCTGACCGGCCCGGTGCTGATCGGCGCCGGTCTCCTGGCCGCCGGCGTCGCCCTGCGCCTGCTCCTGCGCCGGGGTCGGCAGGACTGCTGACCGGCGACCGCCGGGGCACCCGGATCCCCGGCGGTCCAGGGGCGCTCAGTCCGACGCGGTGGCGAGGCGGCCCGAGCCCGAGCGGCGGGGCGTCGCGACGTTCCTGATCGACACGCCCGCCGTCTCCGGGATCGAAAGGATCGGCACCAGGGCGATGAGACCGGCGACGACCAGGTAGAACGCCGGGATGTAGTTGGTGTGGAAGACGCTGATCAACGAGTCGATCACCAGCGCCGACGTGCCGCCGAACACCGACGTCGAGATGTTGTAGCCGATGGCGAACGCCCCGTACCGCACCTGCGTGGGGAACATCGCCGGGAACGTCGACCCGATCACGGCGAGCATCAGCACGAGCAGCGCACCCATGATCGCGAAGCCGGCGGTCACCGTCACCGGGTTGTGGAGCTGCATCAGCTTGATCGCGGGGAAGCTCAGCACGATGTAGCCGGTGGCGGCGGTGGCCAGCAGCGGTTTGCGGCCGATCCGGTCGGACAGGCGGCCGAGCGGCGCGATCACCAGGAGCATGCCGAACTCCACGCCGATGGTGGTGAGCTGGGCGGCGACGTCGCCGACGCCGAGGTTCTCGGTCAGGTACGACGGCATGAACGTCAGCAGCGTGTAGTCGGCGACGTTGAGCAGGATGACGATGCCGATCAGGTTGAGGATCATCCGCCAGTGGTGGAGCAGGGTCTCCTTCAGCGGAGAGGAGGCCTTGTGTCCCGTCTCGTCGAGCTCCTTGAACGCCGGGGTGTCCTCCAGCCGGATGCGCACGTACAGGCCGACGAGGCCGAGCGGCAGGGCGAGCAGGAACGGGATGCGCCAGCCCCAGGCGTGCATCCGGTCCTCGCCGAGGCTCAGGTTGGCCAGCAGGACGAGGCCGGAGCCGAGGATGTAGCCCCACAGGGTGCCGAACTCCAGGAAGCTGCCGAGCACCCCTCGTCGTCGCGTCGGCGCGTACTCGGCGATGAACGTGGCGGCTCCGCCGTACTCGCCGCCGGTGGAGAAGCCCTGGATGAGGCGGACGAGCAGCAGCAGGATCGGCGCCGCGAGGCCGATGGTGTCATAGCCGGGCAGGATGCCGATGACGAAGGTCGATCCGGACATCAGGATGATCGTGGTGGCGAGGACGCGCTGCCGGCCGAGCCGGTCGCCGAGCGGGCCGAAGAACATGCCGCCGAACGGCCGGATCACGAACGCCGCGGCGATCAGCGCGAACGACTTGAGCGTCGCGCTGCCGGCGCTGTCGTGCGGGAAGAAGACGGTGCCGATGATGGTCGTCATCACGCCGGCGCTGAACACCCCGAAGTCGAACCACTCGATGCAGTTGCCCATCGCCGAGGCGACGACGGCTCGCCGGACGGTCGCCTGGTCGGGTGGCTCCTGATCTCCGGAAGCGGTCGGCTCGACGTGCTCCACCATGGAGTGTCCTTCCTCCTCGACGGACGAGGGCGGCGGGATCCGAAAGACCGTAAACGGACGGTCTTGAACCCGTCACCGAATGCCAGACCGAGGTTGCCCGGACAGACCGGTCCCAAACTTCGAGCGGCCGCTCAGCTCAGGTCGGCGGCGACGCTCGCGGTGCCACCCGCCGTCGCCTCGAAGGCGACCGCGAGCGTGCCGGTGGCGCCCGGTACGGTCACCGTGGTGGTGCCGGCGCGGCCGATCTCGACCTTCTTCTGACCGCGGATCCCGCCGTCCCAGACATAGGCGTACGCGACGCCCGGACCGCCCGTGCGCAGCCGGAAGGTGACCGAGCCGTCCCCGGCCTTGGGCCGTCCGGCCAGGCGTACGGTGAACGGCGCGGCCGGCCCGGCGGCGAGCGGGACGCGCGTCGACGCCGCCTGGATGATCGACTGTGGTGAGTTGACCGACAGCGCCGCGGTCTGCGGCATCACCGGCGGCGGGGCCGTCGTGGGCCGGCCGGGCGGCGGCGTGTAGCCGGGCAGGGTGGCCAGGCCCCAGCGGTACGGGTCGCCCTGGACGCCGCCCCACGTCGACCAGCCGATGCGCGTCTGGCCCGTCTTGTCGGTCGTGTCGGAGTCGTAGACGAAGACGTCGAGCGCGAACCGTGACGGGTCGACGGCCGCGGGCAGGTCGGCGAGCGGGATCTTGGCCTCCACCGTGTAGCCCGTGTACGGCGAGGACACGGCCGAGGCGACCTGCATGCCCGGAGCGGTCTCCGCGCCCGGCCCCTGGTGGTTGTCGGCGTCGCGTTCGAAGCACGGCCCGTCGCCGGAGGTGAACGGCAGGATGCCGGTCTTGAAGGTCGTCGAGGTGTTCTCCGCGTCACCGCGCGGGTCGAGCGCGATCTCCACCGAGTCGGTACGCCAGTGCCGCTTGCAGTCGGCGGCGTCCAGCGCGCTGCCCTGCTTGTCGTCCTTCACCTGGACCAGCACGTAGAGCGCGTCGTCGTACCAGGTCACCTTGCCGGTGGCCGAGCAGTCGGCGGCCGACGAGCACGCCGTGCCCTCCCACAGCCGCGAGAGGTTCAGCGACGGCCCGGAGTACTCCCCGGCCGACTCCTTGCCGTCCACGTCCGGTGCCGCGCTCGCCTGGGGGATCGTCGTCTGCGGCACGAGCTCCAGCGCGGCCCTGGCGACGTCGGTGGTCGCGCCGTCGGCCGTCGTGCTGATCGTGTAGTCGTAGTCGCCCGCGTCGCCGCCCTGGTTGGAGGTCGGCAGGGAGGCGTCCGTGTTGCGCACGGTGAAGGTCACCGAGCCGGTCTTGCCGGCCTCCAGCGAGTACGGCCGGCTCGCGGGCTCGGCGGTGAAGCCCTGCGGCAGGTTCAGCGTGACGGTGCCCTGGTGCGGCCGGTCCGTGGTGTCGGTCAGCTCGACGCGTACCGTACGGGACCCGCCGGAGCCGAGCGTGAGCACGCGCTCGACCCGCCCGGACAGCTGCGGGACGCCGGTGGACGCGGCCCACGCGTCGAAGTCGGACACCCGCGGCAGCGGCTGCTGCACGCCGGTGACGGCGTCGCGCACCTCGACGGCCCGGTCGGTGGTGCCGGTGCCGTGCGCGGTGGTCACGGTGGCGCCCAGCCGTACGCGCCCGGCCTTCGCGTCCGCGGCGGGGGTGACGGTGAACTCGGCCGTGCCGTCGCGCACCGTACCGGAGCCGGCGGACGTCCATCCGGCGGGCAGGGAGAGCGCGACCCGGCCGGCGGGGGCGTGCGCGGTGACGGTGAACGGCTCACCGGCGGCCACGCCGAACGCGCTGGTGGTCAGGGAGAACTCCGTGCCCGGCGGCAGGCCGCCCCGGGCCGGGTAGACCGCGCCCTCCAGCGCCGCGTCCGGAGCGTGGTTCCCCGGGGTGAAGGGCACGCGGCTGTCGACCTGGGTGAAGTAGTCGCAGCCGATCTGGTTCGGGTCGGACGGCGGGTCCGGGGTGCCGGCCCAGCCCTGACTGGCGTAGAAGCGATCGGCCTCGGCCTCCACCTGCGCCCAGGTCGCGCCGCTCCGCGAGCGGCGCCCGGCCCAGACGCCGTACACGTCGGCGGACGGGTCGGTGGGGGTGAACGTCGTCTCGCACGCCGGGCCGACGCCGCTCTTGACGAGGTGTTCCTGGTGGAGGAGGCGGCCCGCCCGCCAGGTGTGCAGGTGCTCCTTGGCGAGCTGGCCGGGGAAGGCCTTGGGGTCGGCGGCCAGGTAGTACGCCTCGACCGCGAGCCGCCCGGCCTCCTGGTGGTTGCCGTGCTGGCCCGGGATCGGCGACGGCGTCATCGTGACGATCACCTTGGGCCGCGTCTCGCGGACGAGGCGGACGACCTTGGCGATCGTGGAGTCGTGGTCCCACGCCTTGCGGGTGAGCTCGTCGCTGACGGTGTAGTAGAAGTCGACCTTGTCGAGGTAGTCGATGTCGGTGATGCCCGCCTTCGCGACCGCCTTGCGCTCCTCGGCCTCACGCAGCAGGCCGAGCGCCGGCCCCTCCTCGGTGCCGACCGCGTTGCCGCCGCCCTCGCCCCGGGTGATGGTCAGCACGCCCGTGCGGAGGTGGCGCTGTTCGTTCCACTGGCCGAACGTGGACAGGTCGCCCGACTCGTCGTCGGGGTGGGCGCCGACGAACAGCACGTCGAGTCCGTCGGCGCGCGCGGTCGCGGGCGTGCTCGCCGTGGAGGTGGGAACGTTCCGGGCGGGCGCCGCCCGGCGGAGGGCCGGCGCGGCGGGAAGGACGGCGGGCCGGGCGTGCGACGCCTCGGTGTACGTGCTCGCCGCGGCGTTGACCTGCCTTGACTCGGGCGCCGAAGGCTGCCGCGGCGACGTCGGCGGGACGGCCGAGGGCAGCAGCGAGACGACCAGACCGGCGGCGAGCGCCATGGGCGCCCCGAACCCTCCGCGCATGGAGGCCAACTCCTCTTAAACGATCACTCCCGATCGACTGAGAGTACGTTGCGAACTCATTCTTTGACAGCCCCGGAAAGCATGCCCGCGATGAAATGCCGTTGGAGGAAAACGTAGACGACGACCACCGGCGTGGCCACGATCAGGGCCCCGGCCATGAGCAGCTGGTACTCGGTCTGGTGCTGGCCCTGGAAGATCGACAGGCCGAGCGGCGCCGTGCGCCGGCCCTCGTCGGAGTTCACGATCACCAGGGCGAGCAGGAACTCGTTCCAGGTCCACATGGCGATGAGCAGCACCATCGTGAGGATGGCGGGCCGGCCGACCGGCACCAGCACCCGTCGCAGCGTGGTCCAGCTCGACGCCCCGTCGATGCGCGCCGCCTCGATCAGCGAGCGCGGCGCGGAGCGGAAGTAGGCACGCATCCAGAAGACGCCGAACGACACCGACTGGGCGATCTGCGGGAGCATGAGGCCGGGCAGCGTGTTGTCCAGGCCGGCCGAGCGCAGGTCGAAATACAGCGGGATGACAATGGCCTCAGTAGGCACCATCAGTCCCAATAGGAACACATAGAACAAAGCGGTCGAACCGCGAAATTCCATGGTGCCCAGGGCGTACCCGGCCAGGATCGACAGCACCGACGCGACCACGACCACCACCGTGACGACGATGAGGCTGTTGGTCAGGTAGCGGGCGAAGTGCCCCTGCCGCCACGCCTCGGTGAACGCGCCGAACGACAGGTGCGGCAGGCCCAGCGCCTGCGCCGCGACGGCGAGCAGCGGGAAGACGGCCACGACCGCGAACAGGCTCAGGACCCCGTACGTGGCGAGGCGCTCGTTGCGGGATGTCACCGGCCCTCCTTCGTCGGGCCGGTGAGAAGGTCGCGGTGTTCGTCGGTTCCCTCGCTTCGCTCGGTCACGGGCGGCCCTCGACGACTCTCGTGATCCCGGCGGTGAGGACGAAGACGATGATCGCGATCGTGATGCCGATCGCGCAGGCCAGCCCCACCTCACCGGTGTTGAACGCGCGGTTGTACACCTCGTAGGCGGGCACCTTGGTCGCGTCGCCGGGCCCGCCGCTCGTCGTCAGGTAGATCAGGTCGAAGTTGCGCAGCGCGGCCACCGTCGTGAGCGTCAGCGCGACCGCCAGCTCCCGCCGCAGCCCCGGCAGAGTGACGGCGAAGAACTCCCGTACGGCACCGGCGCCATCGATGCGCGCCGCCTCGTACAGCTCGACCGGGATCTTCTGGACGCCGGCGAGGAACAGCACCATGGCCAGCCCGATCTCCACCCAGGTGCCGATCAGGCCGACCGACGGCAGCGCCCAGCCGAAGTCGCCGAGCCAGCCGCGCGTCAGGCCGCCCAGCCCGAAGAACCGGAGCGTGCCGTTGACCGGGCCGTGGTCGGAGTAGATCCACTGCCAGGCCACCGCGACGGCCACCATCGCCACGACCTGCGGCAGGAACAGGACCGTACGGAAGAACGTCATGCCGCGCGGGCGCGAGCGGGACATCACCGACACCAGCACGAACGCGATGCAGCAGGGCAGCACGGCGTAGAAGAACAGCAGGACGAAGGCGTGCCAGAACGACCCGCGCAGGCTCGGGTCGGCGAACGCATGGGTGTAGTTGCCCAGCCCCGCCCACGTGCCGAGAGTGAGGCCGTCCCAGTGGAACAGCGACAGGTACGCCCCGTGCACCAGCGGCCACAGCAGGAAAAGCGCATAGACCACGAACGCCGGCAGGACGTACAGGTAGCCGATCCGGCGAGGCTCACCCGGCGGCCGGGCGCGCTCTTTCCGGCCGGGAGCCGAGCGGCCGCTCTTCTCCCGGCCGGGTAGGGAGTACTGCCGTGCGCTCACTTCTTGGCCAGGAAGCCGCTGTAGTCCTTCTGGGCGACGGCCATGCCCTGCTGTGGCGTCTTACGGCCCGCGATGACCTCCTGCAGCGCGCCGCCGAGGGTGTCCAGGAACGTCGTCGTGGCGTAGTCGAGGTACGGGACGAGGAGGTCCTTGTCGCTGGCGGTCCGGTAGGCCTGGAACACGTCGCGCCCGACCGGCGTGGACGGCGTGGCGCTCGCCGGCTTGGCCGAGGGCAGCCCGCCGGTCTGGACGACGACGTCCATCGCCTGCGGGCTGGTCATGAAGTTCAGGTACGCCGCGGCGACGTCGGGGTGCTTGGACTTGGCGGTGATCGCCAGCGGCAGGCCGGGGCCGCCCAGTGTGGACGGCTGGGCCTGTCCGGCCTGCGGAGGCGGTGGGAGCATGAAGCGGACCTTGTCCCCCATCTTCTTCTGCAGGTCCGCGGCGAACCACGGCCCGCCGATGAGGAACACCCCGTCGCCCTTCGCGAACGCCGACGGCGAGTCGTTGTACTTGCCGGCGTTGGCGGTGCGGGGCAGGTAGCCGTTCTTGGCCCAGTCGGCGAGCTTCTGCACGGCCTGGACCACCGGCGGGTCGGTCCACGCGCCGCCCTGGCCGAAGACCAGGTTGCGCAGCGCGCCCTTGTCGGCGGTCTGGCCGAGCAGCACGCCGAGTTCGTGGATGGCCGGGAACTTCTCCAGGTTGGCGAAGTAGATCGGGGTCTCGCCCTTGCTCTTGGCGAGCGCCAGGTCCTGCTCGAACTGGCCGAAGCTCGTCGGCGGCTGGATGCCGAGCTTGGCGAGCTTGTCGGTGTTGTAGTAGATGCCGACCGCCTCGCCGGTCATCGAGACGCCGTACAGGTTGCCGGAGCCGATCGTCTTGCCGTCGCCGGTGACGCTGTTGAGCTGGGAGACGCCCGCAGGGAACCGCTTGCGGAAGCCGTAGACCTTGTCGTACGGGTCGAGGGGCACCAGCGCTCCCGCCTTGACCAGCGCCGCCATGATGCCGTAGCCCTGGTTCGCCTCGACGACGTCGGGCGGGTTGTCGCCGGACAGCGCGAGGCGCAGGGTCTTCTCCAGGTCGCTGAACGACCGCGACACCCGTTTGATCGTGACGTTGGGGTACTTGGCGTGGAAGGCGGCGTTGAGCTTCTGCATCTGCTCGTTCTGGCCGCCGAGAACCTCCTGGTCCCAGACGGTCAGCGTGACCGGGCCGGCCTTGGCGACGTCGGTCTGCACCGCGCTCGGCGGCTTCTGCGTCGGTTTCGGATTGTTCGAACCGGGGGCGCAGGCGGACACGGCGATCAGCATGGCGGCGATGGTCACGATCGGTTTCCGCATGGCGGGGGCTCCTTCGTCAACCGAACCGAGGCTTCGGTGCCTTTTTACAAGATCTTCATCTCACGCGCACCGGTTCTGGGGAACGGTCCATCAGGCATTCACCACGCTCCGCGTACGGTGGGCTCGGCGCGCGTGACGTTGATCGGGGCGGCGTCGGGGATGTACGGCACGAGGAACGAGTAGTCGCGGAGGATCTCCTCGGGCAGCTCACCGGACTCGCCGAACGCGGCGATATCGCCCCAGCAGGGCGAACCCAGCGAGCCGCTGTGGTGGCGCACGGACAGGCCGGCGCACAGGTTGGCGAAGCGCAGGCGTTCGAGCAGCGGCCACCGCGCGAGCGTCCCGTAGACGAACCCGGCCCCGAACACGTCGCCGGCCCCGGTCGGGTCGAGGGCCTCGACCGGCAGCGCCGCGGCCTCGGCCCGCTCGCCGGTGGTGCCGTCGATCGCGATCGCGCCGTCGCCTCCGCGCTTGACCACGACGACCGGCACCCGCTCGCTGAGCGCCGCGAGGGCCAGCTCGGGCGTCGCGGTGCGGGTGTAGGCCATGGCCTCGATGGCGTTGGGCAGGAACACGTCGACCTGGTCGAGCCGGTCGAGCACGTCGCTGGACCAGGTCTCGGTGGAGTCCCAGCCGACGTCGGCCACCACGGTCGTGCCCTGGCCGCGCATGTCCCGCGCCCAGTCGGGCACGGGGTGGTCGATGTCGAGGAAGCAGGTGCGCGCGGCGGGCGGGGCCGTGATCAGCTCCTCGGGCATCACCGGCATCGGCCGGTGGTAGGTGACCATGCTGCGGTCGGCGTCGTACGCCAGCGACACCGTGACGGGCGTGGGCCAGCCGGGCAGCCGGCGTGAGAGCTCCAGCCCGACCCCCTCCTGCTCGGAGAGGGTGCGCCACAGGTAGGCGCCGAACATGTCGTCCCCGAAGGCGGCGGCGAGGCCCACGTTGAGGCCGAGCCGGCTCATCGCGACCGCGATGTTGGCGATGCCGCCGGGGGCCGACCCGAGCCCGTCGGTGATCAGCTCGGTGCCGGGCGGGGGCAGGCCGGGCAGCCCGGTGAAGATCATGTCCATGAAGACGGTGCCGGACAGGAACACGTCGAGCCCGCCGTGTCCGGGGTGCAGCAGCTCACCGGCCGCGCCGCGCTCGGCGCAGGGATCGTGCAGCCGGGGCTCGGGCGCGCGGCCGGGCGGGGCCGCGATGTTCTCCACCTGACCCATGGGACGCCTCCCTCACCGGATCTCCGGGCCTGAGGTAACGACCATACGCGCCCGCGCAAGCCGCTCATCGGCCGCTCAGGCCGATCACACCGATCAGGTCGGGCGGGCGGCCACAACCCCATGCCCCGCTGCGAGGAGGATTCCCAGGCGGGCTCTCAGAGGAACGTCTTGCCCTCGCCGCGGTAGGTCGGGACGGTGTCGACGACCCGGTCGCCGTCGACCAGCTGGAGCTCGGCGAAGCGCTCGCACAGCTCGCCGGCCTTCGCGTGCCGGAAGTAGACCCGGTCGCCGATCTCCAGCTCGTCGGCGGTGGCGCCCACCAGCGGCGTCTGCACCTCGCCCGCGCCCTCCTTGGAGTCGAACCGCAGCCCGGCCGGCAGGAACGGCTGCGGCAGCCGGTTGCGGTCGGCGACGCCCGACGCGGGATAGCCGCCGCCGAGGACGGTGACCACGCCGGGGCCCGGACGGCGCACGACGGGCAGGGCGAACAGCGCCGCCGGACGGCCGGTGAAGTTGGTGTAGTGGTCGAACAGGACCGACTGGTAGAGGCCGGAGCCCGCCGCGACCTCGGTGACGGCCACTTCCGCCGCGGTCTTCTCCACGCTGCCGGTGCCGCCGCCGTTGACGAACTCCAGGTCCGCCTCGGCCCGGACCGCCTTGACGATCGAGGCGCGGCGGCGGGCCAGCTCGACCCGCGACTGCGCCTGGACGAACCGGACCGCCCGGGAGAACAACGGCTTGCCGGGCGGGTTGTCACCGACCCCGGCGATCTGCGACTCGTACGCCATCAGCCCCACGAGCCTCAGCGTGGGCCGGCGGGCGATGTCGCGGGCCAGCGCGGCGGCCTCCTCGGCGGTACGGATGGGGGAGCGCAGCGCGCCGATCCGCACCCGGCCCCTGGCGGGGCGCCACGCGGCGTCGATGTCGATGCAGACGCGGATCGGCCGGTCGCCGCCGGCGGACCGGGCGATGCCCTCGATCAGGTCGAGGTGCTCGGCGCAGTCGACCATGACGGTGACCGCCGCCGCCGCCCTCTCGTCGCGGGCCAGCTCGGTCAGCACGCCGCGGTCGACGGTCGGGTAGGCCACCAGGATGTCGTCGCTGAGCCCCTCGGACGCCAGCCAGAGCGCCTCGGGCAGCGTGAACGCCATGATCCCGGCGAACCCCTCGGTGGCGAGGACCTGCGCGAGCAGCGCGCGGCAGCGCACCGACTTGCTCGCCACACGGATCGGCTTGCCCCTCGCGCGGCGTACCAGGCCGGCCGCGTTCGCGCGGAAGGCGTCGAGGTCGACGATCGCGAACGGTGGTTCCAGGTGGGCCGTCGCGGCGTCGTACCGCTCACGCAACGTCATAGGCGCAGCGTGCCATAAACCCGGCGAATATGAAAAGCCTTCACCTTCGGCGGTCGCGGGGTGGCATCCTGGAGGGCGACCACGGCGGCGGCCAGCGCCAGGGGTACGGCGACGGCCAGCGCCAGCGCGGGCACCGCGATGCCCGAG
This sequence comes from Actinoallomurus oryzae, assembly GCF_039541955.1. NCBI lineage: Bacteria > Bacillati > Actinomycetota > Actinomycetes > Streptosporangiales > Thermomonosporaceae > Actinoallomurus > Actinoallomurus oryzae. The sequence continues at coordinate 11,719 of NZ_BAABHF010000021.1, forward strand.
TCGTTCACCGCCCCGCCCACCACGGCGGTGACGAAGGCGCCGGAGAGCCCGGCCCGCAGCATCGGCGCCCGCTCGTACGCCCGCCGCAGGCCGCCGGCGCCGGCCCGCCCCGGCCGGTGGAGCACCAGCAGGACGAACAGGAATCCCGCCACCACGACCGGCAGGAGCGTCAGGTTGCCGAACGTGTGCGCCATCGCGGTGAACTTGCGTTCCAGCCAGGGCAGAGAGTCACCCTCGACGAGCTGCCCGAAGAACCGGCCCATGTGCGTCTGCCGCGACGGCGGGCGCAGGTAGTCGATCCAGGCCACGCCGAGGACGAGCGCCATCCCGGTCGCGCGCAGGAGCTGGAGCCGCAGGAACGACACCCGCCGCCCGGCCACCAGCAGCGCGGTCGTCGCCAGGCCCGGCACGAACGCGACCAGGCCGCCGAAGTCGCTGCCCCACGCGGTCCAGCTGTCCAGCAGCGCCGCGGTCAGGGTCATGGCGAGCACGGCCGCGACGGCGGCCCGGCGGCCGGCGCGGGGTTCGAGCCACTGGGCGACTCCGGCCGCCGCGAGCAGGGTCGAGGTGGCCAGCACCGCGAACGCGATGTTACCCATCCCGTAGTACCGCCCGCCCACCAGCGGCGAGTACCCCATCATGCTGTTGAGCTGCAGGTGGTTTCCGGTCAGCAGGTCGCCCGCCAGCACGGCGGCGGTCAGGGCCGCGATGACCGTCCCGGGGCCGAGGAGGTGACGGCGCCACGGCCCGCACATCGCCAGCGCGGTCACGAGCACGTCGGCGGCCACGATCCCGGCGACCAGCCAGAACGTCGGCCGCGACGTGTGCCACCACGGCACGAGGTTGACCAGGTAGGTCGAGACCGGCACCGCGGCGGCGACGAGGGCGGTCAGCCGCGTGGCCGACAGGATCCGGCGGCGCCGGCGAAGGGATCCGTGCCGCAGGGCCAGCGCCGCCGCCGCGTACAGGAGGACCTGGCTGATCACGAATCCGACGAAGAAACGGGGGAGCAGCCACCGGTGGGTCTGCGCCGCGAGGTCCTCCGAGGACAGGTCGGCCACCGAGTCGGCGAGCGCGGGCCGTACGGCGTCCGGCACCAGCGGCGTGCCGATCAGCCCGGCCGGCGCCGGGATTCCCGTCCAGGCGAGCAGCGTCGCGGTCAGGTCGGGCAGGATCACCATGTTCGCGCGCCGGGTCGAGTCCGAGCCGAGGTACCGGCCCGCGGTCCCCGGGCCGGTCGCGAGGACGAGCCGCAGGTGCGGCCTACGGCCCTCGTCGGCCACGCCCGCCACCACCACGCGGGTGCCGGCGGCCAGACGCGTGAGCACCGTCCCGACCGTCGCGTCCGCCCGGCGGACCGCGGAGGCGCGGTCACCGCCGCCGACCGTGCCCGCGTCGACGATCGAGACCGCGCATCGGGCGCCGGCGCCCGGCGGCTGCGCGGCGGGCGCCGGGGCGTACGTGTCGACGCGCCCCCGGCCGTCGGCGGCGGCCAGCGCGGCTCCGGGACCGACGGCGTTCACGCAGCCGCCCGCCCGGTGCACCGCGTCGGCCAGCAATCCCACGGGCCCGAAGCCCGTGTTGATGTGCCGGATCCACGCCGCCTCACCGACCACCGCGCCCGCACCGCGCCGGGTGAGGTGGACCGGCCGGTGGCAGTACGGCCCGGCGGCCGACCGGGCCCCCGCCGAGACCGTGACCCAGCCGTCCGCCGGACAGGTCAGAGTGCCGACGGCCCGTACGGACAGCAGGCCCGTCGCGGCGCTGCCGGCGAGACGCCACAGGTTGGGCGTGACCGAGGGCCCGACGTCGCTCCACCTGAGACCGGGAACCCCGATGAGGACGACGTGCCGCGCCGGGGATGTGCGGGCGGGCGGTGTGCGGGGCGTGTGCGACGGGGCCGCGCCCGCGCCCGGGGAATGGGAGATGAGAGCCGCGACGGCCAGTGCCAGCGCGGCGGCGACGCGTTTCGGCAACGATCGGCTCCCCGTCGAGTTCGCGACATGGCGGGGGGATCATGCCCGCCGCTCGAGGCGCCCCCGCGCCGCGCGAGTTACGCGCCCCCGTCCGCTCGGTGAAGTATGGACGGCACCCCTACGGCGGGCGACGCCGCTCACCGGCATGTCGCCGGTCTTTGCCTGTTGCTGGCCCGAGCCGCCCGAACGTACCGGTCCCAAGCGGCACGAGCGGGCCGGTCCTGCCTGTTCCGGCATGAGTCGCCCCGGGGGTCGGGTCCGCGGGAGCGGCGGTGACGCGGTCACCCTGCGGCGTGGTTACCGTGGGGGCCATGGCTCACCCATCCGATGTCACGCCGGAGGCACTCGCGCGCCGGGCCTCGTCGTTCGGGGCTCAGGCCGCCGCGTACGCGGCCGAGCGGCCCGGCTATCCCGAGGCCGCCGTCCGCTGGGTGCTGGAACCGGTCGCCGGGCGTTCGCCGCTGCGGGTGCTCGATCTCGCGGCGGGCACCGGCAAGCTGACCGCGAGCCTGCTGCGGACCGGTGCCGAGGTCGTCGCGGTCGAGCCGGACGCCGGCATGCTCGCCGAGCTGCGCCGCACGTTGCCCGGCGTGCGGGCGCTGGCAGGTTCGGCGGAGCGGATCCCGCTGGCCGACGGTTCGGTGGACGCCGTCGTGGTCGGGCAGGCGATGCACTGGTTCGACCTCGACCGCGCCGTGCCCGAGATGTCGCGCGTGCTCACGCCGGGTGGGGTCGTCGGCGGCCTGTGGAACCGGGAGGACGACGACGTGCCCTGGGTCCGCGGGTTCCAGGAGATCGCCCGGGGCGGGCCGGCCGTCCGCCGGCGTGAGAGCGTCGCCGCACTCGATCTGGGCCCTCGCTTCTCCACGCTGGAACGGGAGGCGTTCCGCCACTTCCAGCGGCGTACGCCGGACTCGCTCGCGGCCACGCTCGGCACCCACTCGCACGTGCTGGTGATGCCGGAGGAGGAGCGGGCCGCGCTGCTGGACCGCGTCCGGGAGTACCTGCGCGCGACGCCCGAGGCGGCCGGGGAGTTCGACCTGCCCCTGGTGACCATGACGGTCCGGGCCACCCGCGCCTGAACGCCGGAGCGCTCCCCGCGCGAGGGCCGGCTCAGGGGGCGGTGAGGTTCTGCGTGCCGACGACCTTGAGCAGGCGGAGCGCCTCGTGTGACGGGGTGCCGGGGGCGGCGGTGTAGAGCACGATCCACTGGTCCTGGTACGGGTCGTGCAGCGCCTCGCAGTCCAGGTCGAGCCAGCCGACCAGCGGGTGACGCAGCCGTTTGGTCGCCGACCGGCGGACCTGCACATCCTGTTCGGCCCACAGCTCACCGAACTCCGCGCTCGCGGCCAGGAGCCGGTCGACCAGCCGGCGGATGTCCGCGTCCCGGGGGTACCGCGCGGCGGCGGCGCGCAGATCGGCCACGGACTCGCGGGCGAACCGGCGCCCGCCCTCGGCGTCGTGCCGGTCCCGCGCGGACTCGTCCGTGAAGAACCGCCAGATGATGTTGCGCTCGCCGGGCGGCAGCGCCGAGAAGTCGCAGATCAGGGCGGCGGCCATCGCGTTCCACGCGAGGACGTCGTACTTGGCGTCGCAGACGAGCGCGGGAGTGTCGTCGAGCCGGTCGAGCAGGTGCGCGATGCCGGGCCGTACGTCGCGCCTCGGGCCGGGCGGGGGTCCGGGCACCTCGCCGACGAGGTGGTGCAGGTGGGCCCGTTCGTCGTCGGACAGGCGCAGCGCGCGGGCGATCGCGCCGATCATCTGCCGCGACGGACGCGGCCCCCGGCCCTGCTCGAGACGGATGTAGTAGTCCACCGACATGCCGGCCAGCTGGGCGACCTCCTGGCGGCGGAGGCCGGGGGTGCGCCGGCGGTGGCCGGCCTCCAGGCCGACGTCGGCGGGCTGCACCCGCGCACGCCATCTCCGCAGGAAGGCGGCCAGTTCCGTCCGGTCGAAGTCGTTCACTCATCCAGAGTGCCGCGCCGGCGCCGCCGCCACCATGGGACCGCCGATACCAGCCTCAGGCGTGCTCTCCCGGCCGCGCCGGGCGGAGGTCAGGGTGAGGGCATGATCACCGCAACGGACAACAAGATCGTCCTGATCACCGGCGCCAACAAGGGCATCGGACTCGCCGCCGCACGTGAGATCGCCCGCGCCGGGCACACGGTCCTGCTCGGCGCCCGGGACCCCGGCCGGGGTACGGAGGCCGCCGCCGACCTGGCCGCACAGGGCCTCGACGTACGGTTCGTCCGTCTGGACGTGACCGACCCCGAAACGATCAAGGCGGCGGCCGACCTGATCGACACCGAGTACGGCCGCCTGGACATCCTCGTCAACAACGCCGGAATCTCCCGCGACCGGCCGCACCCGCCGACCGAGCTGCCGGTGACGGCGCTGCGCGAGACCTATGAGACGAACGTGTTCGGCGTCGTCGCGGTGACCAACGCCATGCTGCCGCTCCTGCGCAGGTCGCCGGCCGGCCACATCGGCAACGTCTCCAGCGGGCTGGGCACCGTCGACTTTCTCAGCACCCCGGACTCGCCGCTGTGGCGGTACGCCAACCTGCTCGGCTACAACTCCTCCAAGGCCGCGCTCAACGCGATCACCCTCATCTACGCCAACTCGCTCCGCGACGCCGGGATCAGGGTCAACGCGCTCTCGCCCGGCTTCTGCGCGACCGACCTGAACGGCCACTCCGGGCCGCTGACCGCCACCGAGGGCGGGGCCCACATCGCCCGCCAGGTCCTGTCGCCCGACGAGAGGACCACCGGCGTGTTCCTCAACGAGAACGGCGGCACGTACCCCTGGTGAGGAGCGATCATCCGACGCGCGGGGTCGGGCGGCCTCGCGCGGCGGATCTCGGCGGCACCCGCCATTCGCCCAGGTCAGGGGCGTACCCGGCGTTCAGTGCGTACCGAACGCTGACGATCTTCGCCGCCCTGGGCACGGCGAAGACGATATAGCCGCTCCGGACCTGCCCCTGCGTCAGGCTCATCACGCGGGGGAAGGCCGGTCCCGCCGACACCGTCGCGACGGTCGGGTCGTACCCGTGCCCGGCCGAGTCGATCACCTTCGCGCCGAAGGTCGGGCTGTCGTGGTACGGCGCCGCGCCCATGTTCTTGAACACGAACCGCACGGCGGCGAACCGCTCACCCTTGCGGGGCTTCTCGAACGCGCCGCGTCCGATGGCCGTGGAGACGACGTTCTTGACCTTCACGGCCATCCGCAGCGTGCCGGTGCCGCTCGTGCCGTTCACGCCGGTGAGGACGACGGCGTCCCCGACGTCCACCCGGCGCACGCGTGGCCGGGAATCGCTGGGCTGGGGATTCTTGGCCGTCTCGGCGGCGGACCCGCACCCGCCGACCAGCACCGCGAACCCCGCGGCGAGAACCAGCCTCCGCACGTCCCTGGTCCTCCAACGCCGACCCGACCCTCCAGAACCGGATGATCATGATAGGCGCGCGGACGACCCGAAACGACCGATACGGCCGGGCTGTGTCTCAGATGGCCGTGGCGAGGCGGCGCAGGGCGAGTTCGGCGAGCAGCGCCGACCCGTCGGGCAGCACCGCGTCGTCGAAGACCGCCGTCGTGGCGTGGTTGAACGGCGCCGTGCTCGGGTCGCGGTCGGGCGGGCACGCGCCGAGGAAGACGAAGGCCCCCGGCACCTCTTCCAGGACGTAGGAGAAGTCCTCCGCCGTGGTCATCGGGTTCGGCACCCAGACGAAGCGCTCCGGCCCGTACAGGTCCGCGACCGCACCGGCCGCGAACTCCGCCTCGGCCGCGTCGTTGACCGTCACCGGGTAGCCCATCTCGTGGTCGAGTTCGGCGGTGAGCCCGTGGGCGGCCGCGATCCCGCCGATCAGCTCCCGTACGCCCTCGGTGACGCGGGCGCGGGCCGCGGGGGAGAAGGACCGGATGGTCAGGCCGAGCTGCGCCTCGTCGGGGATGATGTTGGGAGCCGTGCCCGCGTTGATGCTGCCGACCGTGATCACGACCGGGTCGAACGCGTCGAACCTGCGGGTCGCGAACGTCTGCAGCGCCGTCACGATCTCGCTCGCGGCCGGGATCGGGTCCTTCGCCAGGTGGGGCTGGGACCCGTGGCCGCCCGCGCCGCGTACGGTCACGCGCATCTGGTCGGCGGCGGCCATCAGCGTGCCGCGCCGGGTGACGAACGTCCCGGCCGGCATGATCGACGAGGTCACGTGCAGCCCGTACGCCGCGACGGGCCGCGCTCCGGCCGCGTCCAGCAGGCCCTCCTCGATCATGATCTTCGCGCCGCCGTTGCCCTCCTCGCCGGGCTGGAACATGAAGACGACGCTGCCCGTGAACGACCGCTCGGCGAGCAGCCGGGCCGCGCCGACCAGCATCGCGGTGTGCAGGTCGTGCCCGCAGGCGTGCATCCGGCCCGGAATCTGCGAGGCGTACGGCACGCCGGAGCGCTCGGTGAGCGGCAGCGCGTCCATGTCGCCGCGCAGCAGCACGACCGGGCCGGGCGACGAGCCGCGCAGCACCGCGGTCACCGAGGACAGCGCCGTGCCGGTCGTGATCTCCAGCGGCAGCCCCTCCAGGGCGGCGAGCACCTTCTCCTGGGTGCGCGGCAGGTCGAGCCCCAGCTCGGGTTCGCGGTGCAGGTCACGGCGGAGGCGTACGAGGTCGTCGTGGAGGTCGCCGGCAGCGGCACGCAAAGAGGACATGAATCCTCAGACTACGCGGCGCTCCCCATCAAGGTCATCACGCTTCACCCGGAAGTCGATCACACCGCCGAGGTCGGCGCGGCCGAGTGTCGTGCGCAGGCGGGTCATCGCGTCGTCGCGGATGCGCCACGCGAGTTCGCCGAGGTCGGCGTCCGCGTCGCACATCACCCGGACCCGCATCGCGGGCCGCCGGGCGCTGCCGGACAGTCGCGGACGCACCCGCCGCACCCCGGGGTAGGAGGTCACGTCGGCCACGATGGCGCGGATCGCCACGCGCGCCGCCAGGCGGGTCGCCCCCGCGCGGGCGTCTCCCATCGCGAGCCGCCGCAGCGTGCGGCACCGCCACTGCGCGGCCAGCCACACGCTGCCCAGCATCGCGACGGCCAGGGAGCCGCCGGCGACGGCGGGCCAGAACCAGGAATGCGCCGCCACCCACCGTGACGTCGCGGCGGTGACGAGCGGACGGCTCGCCCACAACACCCCGGCGGCCAGTGTCGCGCCGCCGCCGCCCAGGAGCACCAGGCCGGTCAGCGCCAGCCAGACGCGGTTGAACATCCGATCAGTCCTTACGCTCGGAGACGCGCACCGCCACCTCGGGCACGCGCACGGGGTCGAGCTCCTCCAGCCGGTCGCGTACGGCGTCGGCCACCTGTTCGCCGAGGTTCCCGTGGTCGGTGAACCCGGTGACCGCGCGGATCTCCGCCCGTGGCCGCAGCCGTCCCCGCAGGCGTACGGTCGCGGCGTCCACGCCGGGTACGCCCAGCACGCTGGCGTGCAGGTCCGCGCGCAACGACGCGCGGCGCAGACCCATGACGAACCTCGGGTCGTCGCCGGCCAGCGGCGCCGTGCCCGTACGGCCGGGCAGCACCGCGGCCAGCACGAACAGCAGCCCGGCCAGCGTCAGGCCGCCACCGGCGGCGGCGACGGCCGGGTCGTCCCAGGTCAGTCGGGTGAGCCGCGCGGTGAGCTCCGGACGCAGGACCGGGTGGCCGAGCCGGCGGGAGATGACGTGGATGGCGACGGACGCCCCGGCGGCGGTCAGCAGCGAGGCGGCCAGGCTCGCCGGCAGCACCCGTCGCGGGCGGAACGCGCGCACCGCCGCGCGGCAGGCACGGGAGCGGTCGTTCGTCTGGTCACCTCGATCACGCACCGTGGCATTGAACCACGCTGCGTGATGCGAGGTCGCGGACGACAGGTCAGCGGAGCACCACGGTCCGGTCGGCGTTGATCAGTACGCGGTGCTCGGCGTGCCAGCGGACCGCGCGGGCCAGCGCCAGGCACTCCATGTCGCGGCCGACCGCCATGAGCTCCTCCGGCCCGTGCGTGTGGTCGACGCGGGCGACCTCCTGCTCGATGATCGGCCCCTCGTCCAGGTGCGGGGTCACGTAGTGCGCGGTGGCGCCGATGAGCTTCACCCCGCGCTCGTGGGCCTGGTGGTACGGCTTGGCGCCCTTGAAACTCGGCAGGAATGAGTGGTGGATGTTGATGATCCGGCCGGGCAGCTTCGCGCACAGGTCGTCGGACAGGATCTGCATGTAGCGCGCGAGGACGACGAGGTCGGCCCCGTAGTGCTCGACCAGCGCGAGGATCTCCGCCTCCTGCGCCGCGCGGTTGTCCGCGGTGACCGGCAGGTGGTGGTAGTCGATGCCGTACGACTGGGTCAGCGGCCGCATGTCGGGGTGGTTGGAGGCGACCGCGACGACGTCGATGCCGAGCAGGCCGGAGCGGTGGCGGTAGAGCAGGTCGTTGAGGCAGTGACCGTGCTTGGAGACCAGGATCAGCACCCGGGTGCGCCGCGCGAGGTCGTGCAGGCGCCAGTCGAGGCCGAACTCGGGGGCCAGGGCGGCGAACGCCTCCGTGAGCGCGCCGCCCAGGCCGTCCGGCGCGTCGAACTGCGTGCGCAGGAAGAACCGGCCGGTGCCCCGGTCGCCGAACTGCTGGCTCTCCACGATGTTGCAGTCGCGCTCGGCCAGCACGCCGGACACCGCGGCCACGATGCCCGGCCGGTCGGGGCAGGACAGCGTGAGCACGTACTGTGTCATGCCCCGAGCTTACGGCGAACGCCGCACTTCAGCGGCCCTGAGCGTCGTGGCGCGCCGTCGCCTGGCCGCTGTGACGCCCTGGCGGAGCGTCGGTGCCGGCCGATGCGGGTCACGCGGCCCCCTCGCCGCGGTGCGGGCTCTCCGCGAGGCCGGTGTCGAGGTGGCCGGGGTCGCCTCGGTGGCCGACCGGGGCGCGTCGGAGAACTTCACCGGGTCCGGGCTCGACTACCGGTTCGTCTTCTCTCTCGAGGACCTGGGCCTGGGGTGAGCGTCACGTCCGGGGCCGCGGACACCGGTCGGGAGGCCGCGACCGTACGCCACGCTCCGGCGGCCGCGACGCCCAGCAGCGCGGTGAGCAGCACGGTCACCTGGGTGAGCCCCTGGGCCGAGGTGCGTGCGCCCAGATAGACGCCGCCCAGCGTCGCGATGGCCAGGACGTTCGCGAGCAGCGTGCCCGTGTTGGTCAGCGCCGACACCGCGGACGCGCGCGCCGTGCCCGCCGTGGCGGCGAGCCGCTCGACGAGCGGGCTGAAGCCCGCCGCGTGACCTGCCCCGGCCACCACCAGCAGCGGGATCGCGAGCGGCGACCAGCCGTGGCGCACCGCCACGGCGATGAGCGGGGCCGCCACGGCGAACACCAGCAGTCCCGCGACCGGCAGCGGGCCGCGTACCGGCAGGCGGCCGTGCGCCGGCAGGCGAGGCCAGGACAGCCCGGCGGTCGCGAAGCCGACGGTGTACGGCAGGAAGGCCAGACCCGCGGCCAGCGGCGACAGGCCCAGGCCGCTCTGGAGGTGGAGGGCGAGAGCGAAGATCAGGCCCGCGTAGGCGCCCATCACGGCGCACGCCGCGAACAGCCCCGGCGCGACACCCGGCGCCCGCAGCACGCCGAGGTCCAGCAGCGGGCTCGCCGCGCGCCGCTCGTGCCACGCGAAGACGGCCAGACCGGCGCATCCGGCGGCCAGGCACACCCAGGTCCACGGCGGCCGGCCCTCTTCCCGGCCGAACACCAGCGGCACCACCAGGGCCGTCATCGCGGTGGACAGGATCAGCACGCCGGGAACGTCGAGCCGCGACCGTACCCGCTCCCGCCCACCCGGCAGCGACCCGCCGACGGCGATCAGCACCGCGCCGACGGGCACGTTGAGCAGGAACACCGGGCGCCAGCCGGCCGCGCTCACGATGACGCCGCCGGCGATCTGCCCGATCGCCACTCCCAGCGCGAGCACCATCGAGTACAGGCCGAGCGCCCGTGCCCGGGCCGGCCCGGAGAAGCCGAGCTGGATGAGGGACAGCACCTGCGGCAGCACGAGTGCCGCCGAGCCGCCCTGCGCGAACCGCGCCGCCACGAGCGCCGGGCCGTCCGGTGCGATCCCGCAGGCCAGCGAGGCGGCGGTGAACCCGGCGAGGCCGCAGCGGAACACCCGGCGGTGCCCGTACAGGTCGCCGAGCCTCGCCCCGGTGACCACGAGCACCGCCATGGCGAGGATGTAGCCGCCGGTGACCAGCTGCAGCAGCGCTCCCGAGGCGTGCAGTCCGGTGCGGATGTGCGGCAGCGCGACGGTGACGATCGATCCGTCCATCGACACCATGACCTGCCCGGTCAGCAGAACGACAAGTGACCCGCGACGCATGCGCCCTCCCAAGACGACCTCGGGCAGTCTGCGCGTTCGTGGCGGGCGGTGGCTTGACGATTCTTGCTCTCTTGTCCTGCCGTCTCTCGCTCGCCCCGGGAAATGTCGCCGGGCGTCACTAGGGTTGCGGTGTGCTGTCCAAAATTTCGCTCGCCGACGGCCCGGATTTCTCGGTCGCGGCGGTCCGTTGTGCGGGGCACCGGCACGGCTGGTCGCCGCCCGAGCCGGCCGGGCGGCATCAGGTGGTGCTCGTACGCTCCGGGCGGTTCCGGCTGCGCTCGGAGGGGCGTGACGTTCTCGCCGACCCCACCGCCGGCTACCTCCAGATGCCCGGCGACGTGGCGAGCTTCGCCCATCCGGCCGGGGGCGACGTCTGCACCGCGGTCACGTTCTCACCGGCCCTGTGGTGGTCGGTGGCCGGCGACGACCGGCGGCGGCCGGCCTCGGCGCCGGTGTACCTCGACGGGCGGCTCCAGCTCGCGCACCGGCGGCTGCTGCGCGCCGCTCCCGACGCCGCGTTCGGCATGGCCGAGCAGCTCGTCGGCCTGCTCGACGGGCTGCTGCGGGTGCCCGGGAGGCCCGCCCCGCGCCGCGTGGGCACGCGGGCGCTGGCCGACGACGCCCGTGAGGCGCTGCTGGCGGACCATCCCGAGGCCGGCGGGCTGTTCCCGCTGGCCCGGCTGCTCGGCGTGTCGCCCAGCCACCTGAGCCGGGTGTTCCAGCGCGAGACGGGCACGAGCCTCACCCGCTACCGCAACCGGATCCGCGTGACCCGCGCGCTCGACCGCATCGAGCAGGGCGCGGGCCACCTCGCCGGCATCGCCGCCGACCTCGGCTTCGCCGACCAGGCTCATCTCTGCCGTGCCGTACGCGCCGAGCTCGGCCGCACCCCCACCGAGGTCCGGCGCCTGCTCGGTGCGTAATCGGCCATTCACCGGCACACTCCGAAATTCTGCTCAAAAATGGCACCCCGATTCTTGTAGAGGTTCCCGCTAGCGCTAACACGGAGCGTGTGCCGAAGGCCGTAAATCGTTACTGAATGTCGCAGGACCGGTTTTTGTAAGTCACCTGTCAGTTTCCGCAAGGCCTCTAGTCATAACGTGACGGCCACATGCGGACGGTGATCATAGTCAAGCCTTGAGTCAATATCGGCTTGTTCAGTGACCCGTATCGGGTCTCGACCCCCCCGCTGAGGAAGGCTTGCATGCCCCAACCCCCCGGGACGCGGCGTACCCGCCGCGTGTCTGTCCTCGCCGCGGCCGATCCCGCGGCGAGGCGACTGAGCGCCTTGCTGCTGGCGCTCGCCGTCGCGGTGGCCACGGTGATCGCCGTACCCGCCGCAGCCAGCGCGTCCACCAGGACGCCCGTTCCCCGTTCCAAGGCCACCAGTCCGACCTCGGCCGGCCAGCACCCGACCCACAACGTCTGCGCCGAGCCCGAGAAGGCCGGTCAGGCGTCCTGTCTGTCCGTGGTCCGTGACGACGTGATCGGGCCCAAGGGTGTCCAGCCGGCCGACGCGCCCGCCGGCTTCGGCCCGGCGGACCTGCTCAGCGCCTACAACCTGCCCTCGGGCGGGGCGGGCCAGACGGTCGCCATCGTCGACGCGTTCGACGACCCGAGCGCGGAGAGCGACCTGGCGGTCTACCGGCAGCAGTACGGCCTGCCGCCGTGCACGACGGCGAACGGCTGCTTCAAGAAGATCGACCAGCGTGGCGGGACGAGCTATCCGCCGCCCGACGCCGGTTGGTCCGGGGAGATCTCGCTGGACGTCGACATGGTCAGCGCGATCTGCCCGAGCTGCAACATCCTGCTCGTCGAGGCGGACGACAACTACATGGACAACCTCGGCGCGGCCGTGAACCAGGCCGTCGCCCAGGGCGCCAAGTACGTCTCCAACAGCTACGGCGGCGGCGAGGGATCCGACGAGACCCAGTACGACGACTCCTTCTTCCACCACCCCGGCGTCGCCATCACCGCCAGCACCGGCGACGACGGCTACGGGACCAGCTACCCGGCCGTGTCCCCGTACGTCACGGCGGTCGGCGGCACGTCGCTCGCCAAGGACACCTCCAGCCCCCGCGGCTGGACCGAGGCGGCGTGGAGCGGGGCCGGCAGCGGCTGCTCCGCGTACGAGACCAAGCCCTCGTTCCAAACGGACTCCGGCTGCTCGCGTCGCTCGGTCGCGGACGTCTCCGCGGTGGCCGATCCGAACACCGGCGTCGCGGTCTACTACGGCGGCTGGCACGTCTACGGCGGCACCAGCGCCTCCGCGCCGATCATCGCGTCGGTCTACGCGCTCGGCGGTACGCCGGCGGCCGGATCGTCGCCCAACTCCTTCCCCTACGACCAGACCTCCGACCTCAACGACGTCACCTCGGGCAGCAACGGCAGCTGTGACCCGGCGTACCTGTGCAAGGCCGGCAGCGGCTACGACGGCCCGACCGGGCTCGGCACGCCCAACGGCACCGGGGCATTCCACTCCGGCCCGCGCGGCATCGTGTCCGGAACGGTCACCGACGGCACCAACGCCCTGGCGGAGGCCAAGGTCAGCGTCGGCGACACCACCACCACGACGGACGGTCAGGGGCACTACACCCTGAACGTTCCGGCCGGGACGTACGACGTCACCGCGAGCAAGTTCGGATACACCTCCAAGAGCGTCTCCGGCGTCGCGGTGGAGGACGGTCAGACGGTGACCGAGAACTTCGCGCTGGTCGCGAAGGCGAGCGTCAACGTCGCCGGCACCGTACGCGACGGCTCGGGCCACGCCTGGCCGCTGTACGCGACCGTACGGGTCAAGGGCGAGTCGACGGCGGTCGCCTACACCGACCCCAAGACCGGGCGCTACAGCCTCAGCGTGCCCGCCGGCGACACCTACTCGCTGCAGGTCGACCCGCTCTACCCCGGCTACACGCAGGGCGCGGCGGACGTCACGGTCGGGTCGGCGGACGTGAACAAGGACGTCGACGTCGCCGTCGACCAGACGACCTGTGGCGCGGCCGGTTACACCTACCACTACGACGGCGCCACGCAGGCGTTCGACGGCACCACCGCGCCGAGCGGATGGACCGTCGACGACCAGGCCGGCAACGGCCAGACCTGGGTCTTCACCGACCCCGGCAACCGGACCAACCACACCGGAGGGTCCGGCGGTTTCGCCAACATCGACAGTGACGAGTACGGCAACGGCGGCACGCAGGACAGCTCGCTGATCAGCCCCGCCGTCGACTTCAGCGGGAAGGCCCACCCGTACCTGTCCTTCCGCACCGACTACGACGGCATCAGCTCCTCGGTGGCGGAGGTCGACTACAGCGTCGACGGCGGCCAGACCTGGAGCAACGTCTGGCACCACGCCAGTGACAGCGCTCGCGGGCCGCGGACCGAGTCCGTGGACCTGTCCGCCGCGGCGAACAAGAGCGCGGTCCAGGTGCGGTTCCACTACACCGGTAAGTTCAGCTGGTGGTGGCAGGTCGACGACGTGTTCTTCGGCAGCCGCAGCTGTGACCCCACATCGGGCGGCCTGGTCGTCGGCCAGGTCCTGGACAAGAACACCGGAACCGGCGTGAACGGCGCCTCGGTCACCTCGGCCGACCAGCCGTCGGAGCGGGCCACCTCGGCCGCGACGCCGGACGACCCGAACCTGGGCGACGGCTTCTACTGGCTGTACTCCTCGGCCACCGGAAGCCACAAGTTCACCGCCGCCGCGTCGAGCTACACGGCCCAGGACGCCACCGTGAACGTGGCCGCGAACTGGGCGACGGAGGGAGCCTTCTCGCTCGCCGCACCCCGGATCACGATCACTCCGAGTTCGGTCACCAAGACGGTCGCCTGGCAGGGACAGGCCGCTCAGACCGTGACCTTGACGAACACCGGCACCGCCCCGGTCACCGCCAAGATCGGCGAGCGGACGGGCACCTACCAGCCCGCCGCGAAGGGCGCCCCGCTGCAGAAGGTGAAGGGAGACTACTCGTCCGGGCGGTTCCAGCCCGGCAAGCTGGACGCCAAGGCGAAGGCGAAGGCCGCCGCCGCGTCCGCCGCGGCGCCGTACGCGCCGCCGTGGACCACGATCGCCGACTACCCCATGGCGCAGATGGACAACGGCGCCGCGACGATCGACGGCAAGGTCTACTCGGTCGGCGGTATCGAGGGCCTGGCCACCAGCGCCAAGGGCTACGTCTACGACCCCGGTGCCCAGGCGTGGAGCCCCATCGCGAACATGAGCATCGGTCGCGAGGCTCCGCAGGTCGCCGCCGTGGAGGGCAAGCTGTACGTCTTCGGCGGCTGGTCCGACTCCGGGGAGACGATAGCCAAGACGGAGATCTACGACCCGGCCGCCAACACCTGGACGACCGGGGCCGACAATCCCAAGCCGTACGCCGGCGCGGGAGTGACCGTGGCCGACGGCAAGATCTACCTGGTCGGCGGCTGCACCGACGCCTGCGGTGAGACGGACGTGCAGGTGTACGACCCGGCGTCGAACTCCTGGAGCTCGGCGCACGCGTACCCCGAGGCGACCGCCTGGCTCGCCTGCGGCGGCCTCGGCGACGAGGTGGTCTGCGCCGGCGGCACCGCGGGCTCGGCGTCGTCCAAGCACGCCTACGCCTACGACGCGTCGTCCGACAGTTGGAGCGCCGTCGCCGACCTGCCGATCGACCTGTGGGCGATGGGCTCGTCGACGGCCAACGGCCAGCTGCTCGTCTCGGGCGGCGTGACCAACGGCAACAGCACGCTCACCAACCAGGGCTTCGCCTACGACCCGGACGCGAACACCTGGACCGCCCTGCCCAACTCCAACAACACCCTCTACCGCGGCGCCGCCGCCTGTGGTTTCTACAAGATTGGAGGTTCGACCGGCGGCTTCAACCCGGCGAAGAACAGCGAGCAGCTACCGGGCTACGACCAGTGCGACGCCGCGGGCGGCGACGTCCCGTGGCTGTCGGAGGACAAGTCGGAGGTGACGATCAAGGCGGGCGGTACCGCCAAGGTCAAGATCTCGGTCAACGCGGACATCGACACGATCACCCAGCCGGGCACGTTCACCGCGCAGGTCACCATCGGCGCCAAGACCCCGTACGGGGGCCTGGCCGTCCCGGTGACGCTCACGGTGAACCCGCCGAAGACCTGGGGCAAGATCACCGGAACGGTGACGGGCGCCGGCTGCACCGGCACCCCGGCACCGCTGACCGGGGCGACCGTGCAGATCGACTCGTGGACGGCGAGCTACACGCTCAAGACCGACAAGAACGGTCAGTACGTGCTGTGGCTCGACACCCGCAACAACCCGCTCACCCTGATCGCGGCCAAGGACGGCTGGGCACCGCAGACCCGCTCCGCCAAGATCGCCAAACTGGCCACGACCACGGCGAACTTCGCCCTGAAACCCGACCACACCTGCAACTGACCCGACGATGACCTGACGATCGATAACCGTGCGGGCCAACCCTTGGCCCGCACGGTTCCCTCTCTACCTCCACGAGGACCGCCTGCCGGTTCCACGACCGGGGGAGTCCGCGAGGCCCTTGGTCTCCTGCGAGAGGCACCCTCGCCTGGGCTTGGCGTGGTGAGGGGGACCCTCACCCGGGCCTGGCATGGTGAGGGGTGCCCTCACAATCGGGAGTCGGCGACCTCACACCTGGGGAAGGGCGCCCGGGGACGGATGTGGCACCGGAGTAACCGTCAATGTGGCCTATCCCGGGCACGGCTACGCCCATGGAAACCAGGCCTTGCCGTCGGCCGATCCCGGCCGGGAGGGCGTTACCGGAACGTACGTGACCGGGAAGGGCGGTCGCGCTCCGTGGCGCAAGAGCGTGCCCGACGCCGACGCCAGGGCCGCGGTGTGGGCACTGTGCGAGAAGCTCAGCGGCCTGACCGTGAACCGAGCGGCCATCTAGTTTGCGTACGAGGTAAGCTTACGTCGTACACAAACAGAGGAGGACGCCGTGTTCGCGATCGCGATCGTCGTGCCGTTGGCGTGGCTGGGCTGGCTGGTGCTGACCGAGTGGGTGCCGATGTTCCCGCTGAACGACCTCGGGCCGGGCAACCGGCGGCACCGGGCGGTGGCCGCGGTGATCAACTACCCGTTCCCCTTGCTGATCGCCGCCGGCGTCGCACTGCAGCGCCCCTGGTCGCTGGCGCTCGCGCTCGCGCTGTGCGGCCTGATCCTCGTCGGCCACGTCACGAGCTGGTGGTTGCCGTACGTCGGGGTCAGCACGGCGGCGCAGCGCGACGCGTACCGGCGTGACTACGCGCGTACCTGGAAGCTCCTGCCCGTGGAGGGACACGCGGTCGTGATCGACGTGCAGCATATGGTGGTCGGCGTGCTGTCACTGGTAATGGCCGGTACGACGCTGTCCGTCGCGCTGGGCGCGGGATGACCGGCGCGCGTCGAGGCGGGCGGCCACCGCTGATCAGCCGGGACGACGTGGTGGCCGCCGCGATCGCGATCATCGACGCCGAAGGGCTCGACGCGTTGACCATGCGCGGCATCGGCGCGCGGCTCGGCGTGGCCGCGATGTCGCTGTACCGGCATCTGCCGAACCGCGACGCGGTGCTCGCGGCAGTGGTGAACCGGCTCGTCACCGAGGTGGTCGTGGACGTTCCCGCGGACGCCCGCTGGCCGGACGCGCTGCGCGCGCTCGCCCTCGGCTACCGGGAGATGCTGCTGCGGCACCCCCACGCGGTCCCGCTCCTGGCCACCCAGCCGGTGGACGTGGACACCGGCATGGCGCTGGCCGCCCCCGCGCTGGATCGCTCACGCGCCGCGGGGATCGGCGCGGATGACGCGGTGACCGCCGTGCAGTCGGTCATCGTGTTCGTGCTCGGCCACGCGCTCGCGCAGGTCGGCACCCCGCCGGGCGCCGACGACGCGCCGCCCGCGGCCCCCGCCGGCTACTACGACCGCTGGTTCACCGCCGGCCTCGACGCGATGATCCACGGCTTCACCCGTACCGGCGACGGCCCCTGACGGCGAGGTGCCGTCACCGGAGGCGCGGCGCCGGCCGGCCGTGGATCCGCCACGTACGGGCCGCCTGGTCCCAGGTCAGCTCGTGGCCGCGGCTCGCCTCGCCGGCGAGGTCCAGCTCGGCCACGGCGGCCGTGGCCTCATCGGTGACGACCCGCGGCAGGACGAGCAGTGTCGGCACCGGCGTGCCGGGCATGGCGATCTCCACCCCCGCGGGCCCGCCCCCGCCGCGGACCGGACGGATCCACCTGGACACCTGCTCGGCGGTCTCACCCAGCTGCGCGCCGAGCGCCACCGTGAGCGCGTCGAGAAGGCGGAGCTGCTCATCGGCGAGGTCGGTCCTCGCGGGCCGGGGCGGCCCCTCAAGGTACGGGCACAGCACCTCGTCGTCCATCAGCTGGTCGAACAGTTCGCGGGCGTCGGCGTCCGTGAACGGCCTTCCCCCGAGCCTGTCATCCAGCCGCGCGTCACACCACGCCGCGTGCTCGCGCAACCGTACGGCCGCCGCACCCCGGCCCAGCAGGTCGAACGCCTCGGCGGCGCTGCGGTAGGCCTTGCGGGCGCCGTGCAGACGGCGCAGTTCGTGGGTGAGAGGCCCCGTCTCACGCTCGATGCCGGGTGCGAGCGCGGCCAGCGCCGAGGCCGCCCGCGCGACGGCATCGTGGTCGTCGACGGCTCGCGCCGCTTGCAGGCCGGTTTCGTACCAGCTCGCCGCGGTCCCGAAGCTGTTCCGGGCGGCGAAGGTGCGCCCGGCGGAGAGGCAGACCCGGGCCACGGCGTCCTGGTCGTCGATCCGCCACAGGGCTTGGTACCGGAAGATCGGCTGTTCGGTCACCGCGTCCGCCACTGCCGCGCAGATCCGGGTGACCGCGGCCTGGTCGGCGCGCCGCCGCGCCTCCGGAAGCTCCACGAGCAGCATCGTGTTGTAGTCCGGTCCTGAGCCGCCGGCTCCCCGTCGCTCGTCCACCCGCCTCATGCTGCCCGGTGATCATCCTGACTCGCCGAGAAGCCACGGAAATAAGGGGCGAGATGGGATGATGGCCGCCCGAACCGACGGTCGCCTCAACCGATGTGAGGAAAGCTGTATGAATCCGCCTGCGACCATGGACCCGAAGCGCCTCGGCGCCATCGTCAACGTGTTCAGCGGTGCCTTCATCGAGACCCCGGAGGACGCGGATCTCGTCGACCGGACCCGTATGGCGCTGAAGACGCTGCCGGACAAGACGGTACGGGAACTCGACGAGGCCATCCGTACTCTGGCCCTGCTGACCAAGGAGCGTCTCGCCGACGGCCGGACCGAAAAGCAAGAAGAGGCTCGGTGACCGTCAGCGCACGTCGACGGCGTCCCTCATCGTTCTGAGGTCGAGGTCACGAGCGTGACCTCCTCTATCCGCTCGAATCTGCCGTTCTCCGCGAGCCTGCCGAACACATACGACTCGCGCACCTGCGACGTGCCGTCGGCCATCTCGACGGTGAGCACATGTCGATCCGCGTAGGCGCGTCCGTCGGTCAGCTCGTCCAGCATCTCGATCCTCACCGAGCGAATCGCGCTACGGATGCGGGTGAGATTCCGTGCCACCTCGGTCCAGTCGGCCCATGTGCCGTCGGTGCGTTGCCGGTAGGCGGGGACGAAATGCCTGGCCATCACCTCCTCCACCGGGGTGGCCCGCTCGTTCAGCAGCTCGTTGAGCACCGTCCGCATACTCGTCATCGAACCTTCTCCAGTCTTCGGCGTTCCATCGACTCAACCAGCCCAGGGGCGTGCGCCACCATGCGCGATCGCCCCGTCCGCATACGCGTGGGTCCCGGGTCCGCATGAGTACCATTCGGGCGTGGACGTGATCAGCGAAGCCATCGGAAGCGTCCGCGCCGGACGTGCCAACGGCCGCCGGATCAATGAGTCGGGCGCGTGGGGCGTGCGCTTTCCCGGCTTCGAGGGGATCGGTTTCCACATCGTGCTGCGCGGCCAGGGCTGGTTGGTCGCCGAGGCGACCGAGCCGGTGGCGCTGCGTACGGGCGACATCGTCGTGGCCCCGAACGGCGCCGAACACGGCCTCTGCCATGCCCCTGCCAGGCTCAGGGACCTACCCGCCGTGACGACGACCGCCGAGCCATGCGATCCTCCGCAGGCCGATTTCGCGTTCCTCTGCGGCGCGTACCGCCTTGACCGGGGTCAGATCCACCCGTTCCTGCGCACGATGCCGAACATCATCGTCGTATCGCCGGACTATGACGACCATCCGGAACTGCGATCGCTGGTCGGCCTTCTCGAGGACGACGTAGCGGAAGCGCGCCCTGGCAACCGGGTGACCCGGTCCGCGTTGGTCGATCTCATGCTGGTGCACGTCCTTCGGCAATGGCAGGGGACGGCGGACTGGGCGGCGGTCACCGACCCGGCCATCGCCGCCGCCCTGCGTGCGATCCACGGCCGCCCACAGCACCGGTGGACGGTGCCAGAGCTCGCGAAGGTCGCCGGAATGTCACGAACCGCCTTCAGCAGCCGCTTCACCGCCCTGGCCGGCAAGCCACCGATCACGTATCTGACCCACTGGCGCCTGGCCTACGGTGCCCGCCTGCTCCGCCAGACCAAGGATCCACTGGCGACGATCGCCCGCCAGGTCGGCTACTCCACGGAGTTCGCCTTCGCCGGCGCGTTCCGCCGCGAATACGGTGTCGCCCCCGGCCGTTACCGCGACCGCCCCGATCCCATCCCGCGGCAGCCGCGAGCCGCGCCTCATCGACAACGGCCGCTTGCCAAGCCCTAACACTCGATGACGTTGACGGCGAGTCCGCCGCGCGAGGTCTCCTTGTACTTGTCGAGCATGTCGCGGCCGGTGTCCCTCATCGTCTTGAGCGCCTTGTCCAGCGAGACGAAATGGCGGCCGTCGCCGCGCAGGGCCAGCCGGGAGGCGCTGATGGCCTTGATCGACGCGACCGCGTTGCGCTCGATGCACGGCACCTGCACCAGCCCGCCCACCGGGTCGCAGGTCAGGCCCAGGTTGTGCTCGATGCCGATCTCGGCGGCGTTCTCCACCTGCTGCGGTGTGCCGCCGAGCACCTCGGTCAGGCCCGCCGCCGCCATCGCGCACGCCGAGCCGACCTCGCCCTGGCAGCCGACCTCCGCCCCGGAGATCGAGGCGTTCTCCTTGATGATCACGCCGATGGCCCCGGCGGTCAGCAGGAAGCGCACGACGCCCTCGTCGGACGCGCCCGGGACGTACTTGTCGTAGTAGTGCAGCACCGCCGGGACGATGCCCGCCGCGCCGTTGGTCGGGGCGGTGACGATCCGGCCGCCGGCGGCGTTCTCCTCGTTGACCGCGAGGGCGAACAGCGTCACCCAGTCCATCGCGTGCAGCGGGTCCGCCTCGGTCTCCGCGAGCAGCTTGCGGTAGAGCAGGTGGGCCCGGCGCCGCACCTTCAGGCCGCCCGGCAGCAGACCCTCGTTCGTGCACCCGCGCGTGACGCTCTCGCGCATCACCCGCCACAGGTCGAGCAGCCCGGCGCGGATCGTCTCCTCGTCGCGGCCGAACGCCTTCTCGTTCTCCATCATCAGCGCCGGCACCGACAGACCGGTCTCCTCCGTCAGCGACAGCAGCGAAGACCCGGTCGCGAACGGGTACGGCACCACGGTGTCGTCCGGTTTGATGCGGTCCGCGCCGGTCGCGTCCTCGTCCACGACGAAACCGCCGCCGACCGAGTAGTAGACGTTCTCGCGCAGGACCTCGCCCGCGTCGTCGCAGGCGGTGAAGCGCATGCCGTTCGGGTGGTGCGGCAGCGACTCCTTGCGCTCGAAGACCAGGTCCGTGCCGACGACGAACGGCACCTCACGCGAGCCGAGCAGCCGGATCGTGCCGCGCGAACGCGACGCCTCCAGCCGCTTCGGAACGCCGTCGACGTCGACCGACTCCGGCCGGTCGCCCTCCAGCCCCAGGATGACCGCCTTGTCGCTGCCGTGCCCCTTGCCGGTCAGGCCCAGCGAGCCGTACAGCACCGCGCGTACGGACGCGGTCTTCTCCAGCAGACCGTCATCGAGAAGCGAGCGCACGAACCGGTGCGCCGCCACCATCGGCCCGCCCGTGTGCGAGCTGGACGGGCCGATACCGACCTTGAACAGGTCGAAGACGCTGATCGCCACGACTACTGAACCTTGGCGCCGCGAGCCTCCATGGCCTGCTGGTAGAGGCGTCCGGCGCGGTAGCTGGAACGCACGAGCGGCCCGGACATGACGCCGGCGAAGCCGATCTCGTCGGCCTCGGCCTTCAGCTCGACGAACTCCTCCGGCTTGACCCAGCGCTCGACCGGGTGATGGCGGGGGGAGGGCCGCAGGTACTGCGTGACGGTGAGCAGCTCGCAGCCCGCGTCGTACAGGTCGCGCATCGCCTGCGAGATCTCCTCGCGGGTCTCGCCCATGCCGAGGATGAGGTTGGACTTGGTGACCAGCCCGTCCTCGCGCGCCTGCGTCAGGACCGACAGCGACCGTTCGTACCGGAAGGCCGGCCGGATCCGCTTGAAGATCCGCGGCACGGTCTCCAGGTTGTGCGCGAGCACCTCGGGCCGTGAGGAGAACACCTCGGCGAGCTGCGACGGCACGGCGTTGAAGTCGGGGATGAGCAGCTCGACGCCGCAGCCGGGCAGCGCTGAGTGGATCTGCCGTACGGTCTCGGCGTACAGCCACGCGCCGCCGTCCGGCAGGTCGTCGCGGGCGACACCGGTGATCGTGGCGTACCGCAGGCCCATCCGCTCGACCGACTCGGCCACGCGCCGGGGCTCGTCCGGGTCGTACGCGGCGGGTTTGCCCGTGTCGATCTGGCAGAAGTCACACCGGCGCGTGCACTGGTCGCCGCCGATGAGGAAGGTGGCCTCGCGGTCCTCCCAGCACTCGTAGATGTTCGGACAGCCCGCCTCCTGGCAGACCGTGTGCAGGCCCTCGCTGCGCACCAGGTCGGTCAGCTCGCGGTACTGCGGCCCCATCTTGAGCTTGGTCTTGATCCACGGCGGCTTGCGCTCGATCGGGGTCGCGGCGTTGCGCGCCTCGATGCGAAGCAGCTTGCGGCCTTCCGGGGCGATGGTCATCTCATCTCACAGACTCGGGTAGAGCGGATGCTGCTCGGCCAGGGCGGTGACCCGGGCCGAAAGCGCCGCGGCGTCGTACGACGGCTGCAGCGCGAGCGCGATGATGTCGGCGACCTCGGCGAAGTCGGCCTCCTGGAAGCCGCGCGTGGCCAGCGCGGGTGTGCCGATCCGCAGCCCGGAGGTCACCATCGGCGGGCGCGGGTCGTTCGGGACGGCGTTGCGGTTGACGGTGATGCCGATGTCGTGGAGGCGGTCCTCGGCGTCACGGCCGGTCAGCTCCGAGTCGACCAGGTCGACCAGGACCAGGTGAACGTCGGTGCCGCCGGTCAGCACCTTCACGCCGGCCTTGGCGGCGTCCTCGCGCGACAGCCGCGCCGCCAGCGTCTTCGCGCCCTCGACCGTACGGCGCTGGCGCTCGGCGAACTCCTCGGACGCGGCGATCTTCAGGGCCACGGCCTTGGCGGCGATCACGTGTTCCAGCGGCCCGCCCTGCGTGCCGGGGAACACCGCGGAGTTGATCTTCTTGGCGAACTCCTCGCGGCACAGGATGAGCCCGCCGCGCGGCCCGCAGAGCGTCTTGTGGGTCGTGCTCGTGACGACGTCGGCGTGCGGCACCGGCGAGGGGTGCAGCCCGGCGGCGACGAGGCCGGCGAAGTGCGCCATGTCAACCATGAACAGCGCGCCCGTCTCGTCGGCGATGCGGCGGAACGCGGGGAAGTCGAGCTGCCGCGGGTACGCCGACCAGCCGGCGACGATCATCTTCGGCCGGTGCTCGCGCGCCAGCTCGGCGACCTCGTCCATGTCGACCCGGCCGTCCTCGCCCACGTGGTAGGCGGCGACGTTGAACATCTTGCCGGAGTAGTTGATCTTCATGCCGTGGGTCAGGTGCCCGCCGTGGGCGAGGTCCAGGCCCAGGATGGTGTCGCCCGGCTGGAGCAGCGCGAAGTACACCGCGATGTTGGCCTGCGCGCCCGAGTGGGGCTGGACGTTCGCGTGGTCGGCGCCGAACAGGGCCTTGGCGCGGTCGATCGCGAGCTGCTCGGTGACGTCGACGTACTCACAGCCGCCGTAGTAGCGGCGGCCCGGGTAGCCCTCGGCGTACTTGTTCGTCATCACCGAGCCCTGGGCCTCGAGCACGCCCACCGGGGCGAAGTTCTCCGAGGCGATCATCTCCAGGGTCGACTGCTGGCGGCGCAGCTCTTCGGCGATGGCCGACGCGACCTCCGGGTCGATCTCGGAGAGAGGGGCGTTGGACAGGCTCATCTCACGCCTCCTCGATCAACTTGGAGTAGGCCGGGGCGTCCAGCAGGTCGGGGCCGTCGCCGTCAGTGCGGATCTTCAGCAGCCAGCCCTCGCCGTACGGGTCGGCGTTGATCACGGCCGGGTCCTCCTCGACCGCACTGTTCACCGCCACGACCTCCCCCGTCACCGGCGCGTAGATGTCACTCACCGACTTGGTCGACTCCGCCTCGCCACAGGGCTCTCCGGCCTCCACCGTGGCGCCCTCCTGCGGCAACGAGACGTACACGATGTCACCGAGGGCGTCGGCGGCATAGGCGGTGATCCCCACAGTGACAACACCGTCGGACGGCTCGGTAATCCACTCGTGCTCTTCGGTGTAGGAAAGGGTCTCGGGAACGCTGCTCACGGGGTCCTCCTATAGAAAGGCAGGGCGACCTTGTCGACCGGCTCATGTTTGCCGCGGATGTCCACTGCGAGATCGGTGTCTTCGGCGTGGTCCGCGTCGATATAGCCCATGGCGATGGGCTTGCCCAGTGTCGGGGATGGCGCGCCGCTGGTCACGACTCCGCACGGCGTGCCGTCCGATCCCACGATGTCGTACCCGTGCCGGGGCACCCGCCGCCCCCTGGCGACGAGCCCGACGAGGGTCCGCTTCGGCGTCTCGTCGGCGATCGCGGCCAGCGCGGCACGCCCGACGAAGTCGCCCTTCTCGAACTTGACGGTACGGCCCAGGCCCGCGTCGAACGGCGTGGTCTCGGCGGTCAGCTCGTTGCCGTACAGCGGCATCCCGGCCTCCAGGCGCAGCGTGTCGCGCGCGGACAGCCCGCAGGGCCGCAGGTCGTCGCCGCCGGCCTCGGTCAGAGCGTTCCAGACCGCCACGGCGTCGCCGGCGGAGACGAACAGCTCGAAGCCGTCCTCGCCCGTGTAGCCGGTACGGGCGATCAGGGCGTCGACGCCGGACACCGCGCCGGGCAGGATCGCGTAGTACTTCAGGTCGCCGAGCGCGGCGTCGGTGAGCTTGCCGAGGATCTCCTGGGCCTTGGGCCCCTGGACCGCGACGAGCGCGTACGCGTCGGACCGGTCGTCGACGGCGGCCTCGTCGAACTTCTCCGACCGCGCGGTCAGCTCGGCGAGCACGGTGGCGGCGTTCGCGGCGTTGGCCACGACCAGATAGGTCTCGGCGGCCAGCCGGTAGACGATCAGGTCGTCCAGCACGCCGCCCTCGGCGTCGCAGATCATCGTGTAGCGCGCCCGGCCCACGGCGAGCGCCGACAGGTGCCCGATGAGGGAGTGGTCGAGCGCCGCCCCGGCCTGCGGGCCGGTCACGAAGATCTCTCCCATGTGGGACAGGTCGAACAGCCCGGCGCTGGTGCGGACCGCCTGGTGCTCGGCGGTCTCGCTGCCGTAGCGCAGCGGCATCAGATAGCCGGCGAACTCGGTGACGGTGGCACCGAGGCCCTCGTGGACCTCGTGGAGTGGTGTCTTCTTGGTGTCCGGAACGGACATCGCGGCAGGCTCCTTATCGCGCGGGCGATCCGGGGGTCATATCGTCCCACTGGTTCGCTTGCGGTCTCGGCGCCTCCCCCTCTGTCATCGGCGCCTGAGAGCTTCGCCCGGGGGGCTTGCACCTTCGGCGGGAGCATCGCTCCGCTTTCCAGAGGTCGCCTGCTCCGCGCGGTCTTCGTCGCCTGAGAGGTTCCGGGGAGGAGTTGCTCCTTCGGCGGCCCGGACTGGCGGCCCGGGCGCTCTCCCGCGCGGGATCAACGGCTGCCGCCAGGCTAGCAGCGCCCGTCGCGCGACGACAGCCCACGCTTCGTCTCACCTGGCCGAGCGGCTATACATCGAGTGTATAGACGGCGAGTATACGCGCGGCGTACCCTCCTTCTCATGAGCGTCCCCTTCGCCCTGCTCGGCCTGCTCGAACGCGAGCCGAGCCATGGGTATGACCTGAAACGCGACTACGACGCGCTGTTCGGCCGGGGCAAACCGCTGCCGTTCGGCCAGGTCTACGCCACCCTCGCCCGGCTCGCCCGCGCCGGGAAGGTGGTCGTGGGCGAGACCGAGGCCGGCGCGGGCCCCGACCGCAAGCGATACGTCATCACCGAGACGGGGGCGACCGAGTTCGAGTCCTGGCTCGCCGAACCGGTCGAGGCCGAGCCGCACCTGCAGACCGTGCTGTTCACCAAGGTCGTGCTCGCGCTGCTCCTCGACCGCGACGCCGAGGCGTACCTCGACGCCCAGCGCGCCGCCCACCTGAAGCGCATGCGCGAGCTGACCGACACCAAGCGGAACGGTGACCTGGTCGACGCGCTGCTCGCCGACCACGGCCTGTTCCACCTGGAGTCCGACCTTCGCTGGATCGACCTCACCGCGGCCCGGCTCGACGCCCTGAAACGCGAGGTCCTGCCGTGACACCGCTGATCGAGGCTCGCGAGATCACCCTGTCGTTCGGCAGCACGCCCGCGCTGCGGGGCGCGAGCCTGTCGGCCGAGGCCGGCGAGATCGTCGCGGTCATGGGGCCCAGCGGCTCGGGCAAGTCGACCCTCCTGCACTGCCTGGCCGGGATCCTCACGCCGGAGTCCGGGCAGGTCCGGTTCGACGGCAGCCGGGTCGACACCATGGGCGAGGCCGAGCGCAGCGCCCTGCGCCGCGACCGGTTCGGCTTCGTGTTCCAGTTCGGCCAGCTGGTCCCCGAGCTGACCGCCGAGGAGAACATCGCGCTGCCGCTGCTGCTCGGCGGCCTGCGCCGGGGCGCGGCCGTCCGGCAGGTCCAGCCCTGGTTCGAGCGGCTCGGCCTCGGCGGGCTGGAGCGGCGGCGGTCCGGCGAGCTGTCCGGCGGGCAGGCCCAGCGTGTCGCGCTGGCCCGTGGCCTGGTCGCGAGCCCGCGGGTGCTGTTCGCCGACGAGCCGACCGGCGCGCTCGACTCGCTCACCGGCGAGCAGGTCATGGAGCTGCTCGTGTCCGCCGCCCGCGAGCAGGGCACCACGGTCGTCCTCGTGACGCACGAGCCGCGGGTGGCGGCGTACGCCGACCGCGAGGTCATCGTCCGCGACGGAAGGACCACCGCGGTCAGGGTGGCCTCGTGATCGGCTTCGGCCTCCGCCTCACCGTCGCCGGCGGCCGGGAGGCCGCCGCCCGGCTCGTGGTCACCGCGGCCGCCGTCGCGCTCGGCGTCGGCCTGCTGCTGGCGACCCTGGCGGGCATCAACGCCGTCAACGCGCAGAACGCCCGCTACGCCTGGCTGAACTCCGCGGTCCCCGAGGCCACGGCGGGTGTCACGTCCTCGCCGGACCCGATGTGGGCCACCCTCGGCTACGAGCGCTACGAGGGCAGGACGATCACCCGGGTCGACGTCGCCGCCACCGGGCCCCGCACACCTCTCCCGCCCGGCATCCCGCGCCTGCCCGGGCCGGGGGAGTACTACGCGTCACCGGCGCTGACCGCGCTGCTGCGCGCGGCCCCGCCCGACCGGCTCGGCGACCGCTACCCCGGCCGCCGGATCGGCACGATCGGGCCGTCCGCGCTCCCGTCCCCGGACTCGCTGTACGTCATCGTGGGCGCGAGCGCCGCCGAGCTCTCGCGCGCCCCCGGCGCGGCGAAGGTGACCGGCATCGCCACCAGGACGCCCAGCAGCTGTTCGAGCTGTAACGCCGGCACCAACGCGAACGGCATCGACCTGATCCTGTCGGTCACGGCGGCGGCGCTGCTCTTCCCGGTGTTGATCTTCATCGGCACGGTCACCCGGCTCGTGGCCACCCGCCGCGAACAGCGCTTCGCCGCGATGCGCCTGGTCGGCGCCACGCCCCGGCAGATCTCCCTGGTCGCGGCCGTCGAGTCGAGCGTGGCGGCGGTCGCCGGCACCGCGGGCGGCTTCGGGCTGTTCTTCCTCTTCCGGACGCGCCTGACCGCGATCCCGATCACGGGTCAGCGGTTCTACGCCGCCGACGTGTCGCTCACCGCGCTCCAGATCGGGCTCGTCGCCGTCGGCGTCCCGCTCGGCGCGATGATCGCGGCGCGGGTCGCCCTGCGCCGGGTGCGGATCTCCCCGCTCGGCGTGAGCCGGCACGTCACTCCGCGCCCGCCCCGCGCGTACCGGCTGATCCCGCTCGCCGCCGGTGTCGCCGAGCTCGCGTTCTTCGTCGGCCGCCGGCCCGCCACCACGAACGGCCAGATCTGGGCGTACCTCACCGGAATCTTCCTGATGATGGGCGGCCTGGTGATCGCCGGGCCGTGGCTGACCATGGCCGGCTCACGCGTCGTGGCGCGGTACGCCCGCCGTCCCGCGACGCTGATCGCCGGGCGGCGGCTCGCCGACGACCCGAAGGCCGGCTACCGCGCGGTCAGCGGGCTCGTCCTCGCCCTCTTCGTCACCAGCACGGCGGTCGGAGTGATCAACACGATGGTCGCCGAGCAGGGCGTGCCCGAGAGCGACGCCGCGGCCCGCGGCACGATGGTGGCCGAGTACTCCCACGGCTGGACGAGAACGCCGGGTGTGCCCCGCGCCTCCGTCCCGGTATCGGACCAGGTCCTGGCCCGGCTGCACTCGATCCCCGGCGTACGGGGCGTCATGCTGATCCACACGAACCCGCTCGGCACGACGCTCTCGCTGGGCGGCCCCCGGCCCGTGGTGGCCGGGCTGATGTCGTGCCGTGAGCTGGCCGGGGTGCCGGGCTTCGGGCGGTGCGCCGCCGGCGCGGACGTGGTCTCGGTGCCGCCCGACTACGTCTTCGACTCCGAGCGCCTTCCCGACACGAACTGGCCCGCCGTCGCCCTGTCCTCGTCACGGGCGCGGCGCCTGCCGGTCCAGACGGTCGTCGTCGGCACGGACGGGTCGGCGTCGGCGATCGAACGGGTGCGGACGGCCCTCATCGCGGCCTTCCCGCACCGCGAGCCGCCGGCCACCGTCGGGGAGATCCGCGCGAACACCGACACCGCGCAGCTGCTCAAGGGCTATGAGCGGCTGGCCGACGTGGTGATCGTCGTCAGCCTGTGCATCGCCGGGTGCGCCCTGGCGGCGAGCGTGGTCGGCGGCATGAACGAGCGCAAACGCCCGTTCAGCCTGCTGCGGCTCACGGGCGTCCGGCTCGCGACCCTCGGCCGGGCCGTCGTCCTGGAGAGCGCCGTCCCGCTCCTGGCCAACGCCGTCGTGGCGACGGGAGCGGGATTCGTGGCCGCCGGGCTGTTCCTGAAGTCGCAGCTGGACTACCCGCTCCACCCGCCGGGCGCCGGCTTCGCCGTCACGGTCGTCGCGGGGCTCGCCGTCTCCCTCGGTGCCATCGCCGCCACCCTGCCCCTGCTCCGGCGGATCACCGGGCCCGAGACCGCGCGGAACGAGTGAGGGCTCACCGTACGAAGGTCACGTCGGGGTACCGCGGCGACGGCCGGTCCAGCAGGCCGTCGTCGCGTCCGCGCAGCCACCGGTCGAAGAAGGCCGCCAGGTACGCCCGCTGCTCGGCGACCGCCCGCGAGGAGTCGATCCAGCCGGTGTCGGCGTCCGTCTTGAGCTGTGGCGCCAGCGACTCCAGGTCGGTGTAGGTGTGGTGCGCCGAGCCGCGCAGGTGCAGGTCGCGCCGCCGGCCGGTGCTGTGGTCCCACAGCGCCTCCCACGACCGTACGGTGTGGTGGTCGCTCGCCTGGCTGCCCATCAGCAGGAACGGCCGGCGCAGGCCGCTCTCGGCGAGCGGCGACAGGCCGGGACCGCCGTCGTCCTGGTCGAACCCGACCGTGCCGTCGAGGTTCGCGGCGGCCCGTACTCGCGGATCGTCGTGCAGGACCTGCAGGGCGGTGAAGCCGCCGGCCGACTGGCCGGCCATGCCGATCCGCGCCGGGTCGACGGCGGCGCCCAGCCCGTACGGGAGCGTGCTCAGCCGGTCGAGCACGAACCGCGTGTCGGCCACCCGGACGCTCATGACCTTCTTCAGCGTCGCGATCGGGTCGCCGTCCAGGGGCAGCTTGAACGGCTCGACCCGGCCGCCGGGGAACTCCACCTCCGACGCGTCGTAGGTGTGGTCGACCGTGACGACGATGTAGCCGCGTGAGGCGAGGTCCTCGGCGAAGGTCGTGCCGAGCGTGCGCGGGTCACCCAGGCCGGGGGAGTACAGCACGACGGGGTGGCGGCCGGCCGCCACCGGCGCACCCTGGTGGGAGTGCGTCATCGTGGCGCCCCAGTCGGCCGCGCCGGGCTTGATGTTCAGGCCCTGGTGCACGGGGGTGCCGAGCGAGGCGTCGAAGTGCTTCGCCGCGGCCGGGGTCATCTGCGGCGCCACCGGGTACGCCGCGGCGTCGCGCGCCGGGTAGAAGACGCTGACCATCAGCTCCCGGTACGCCTGCGCGGGCACCCACGGGTCGTGCCGCGAATCGTCGACCAGGCGCAGCGCGACCGTGCCGACGTCGTCCGGCCCGGTGGGCGGCGGCAGCGTGAGCCGCGCGGCCGTCGCGGACGCCGCCGCGTGGACGCCCGGCCGCAGCGGCACGGCCGAGGAGACGGTCGGCCCGGCCGCCGCCAGAGCGGCCGTGGCCAGCCCGCCGGCCAGCAGGCCACTGATGAGACGCGAACCACGCATGACGAGACCTCCGGTGTTGTGGGGATGGTCTTCATGCTGGTCGGCCGGGCGCGGCGGCGAAATGGTGCCACCACGCCGATCATGGGTTCGGTTTTCCCGACCTTTCCCGACTTCTCAGACGACGGCGGGGGCGGGGATCATGGCGGCCGTCACCAGCGCGGAGAAGATCGCCACCTCCGCGTCGGCCTCCGGGTGCCACTGGACGCCGACCGTGAACGGGTGCCCGTCCAGCTCGACGGCCTCGATCAGGCCGTCGTCGGCCCACGCGCACGCCGTGAGGCCCCGGCCGAGCCGGTCGATCGCCTGGTGGTGCGAGCTCGGCACCTCCAGCGTCGTACGGTCCAGCGCGCGGGCCAGACCGCAACGGGGGTGCAGGTGCACGGCGTGCCGGACGAAGACGCCCTCGCCGCCCGTGTGCCCCTCGTGGCCGACGACGTCCGGCACGTGCTGGTGCAGCGTGCCGCCGAGGACGATGTTCATGAGCTGGAGGCCACGGCAGATGCCGAGGATCGGCAGCCGCTGCGCGAGCGCCTCCCGCAGCAGGGCCAGTTCGGCGGCGTCACGGACGGGGTTGACCGGGCCGTTCGCCCGATGCGGCACCGCGCCGTACCGCGCCGGGTCGACGTCGCCGCCGCCGACGAGCAGCAGCCCGTCGAGGCGGGACAGCACGCCGTCGACGCCGGGGAGGGCCGGCAGCACCACCGGCGTGCCGCCGGCGGCGAGAACCTTGTCGAGATAACGCTGGGGCACGACGCTGGCGGGCATGTCCCACGCCGCCCAGCGGGCCCGTTCGGCGTACGCACTCACGCCGATCACAGGTCTGGTCACGGCAGAAGATGAAAGCGTGACACAACGTTACGCCCCACCGAACTGGGTCTCGCGTGGCCACGATTTGACCTGCCGCTGACCGGGTGGACGTTCAGCCGCCCCGGGGTTTGTTCCAGATCAGGGAGTAGCGCCAGAGGAGGTGCCGCCGGAACCGGCAGCCCGGCAGCAGCCGGCGCGCGTCACGGCGGATCTCACCCCAGCTCATGGCGGGATCCTTCATCGGCAGGCCGTCCGGGTGGCCCTTGCCGCCGTTGCGGCGCCGGTACCACCAGGCGGCGGGGACACCGGCGCCGCTCAGCACCCAGTCGAGCGGCGTCCGGTTGCGGGCGAGACCGACGATCACCGCGCGGCCACCCGGGGCGAGCAGGCGCTCGACCGCCGCGAGCGCCGCCGCGAAGTCGACGTGGTGGATGACCGCGACGGCGCTGACGAAGTCGAACCGGCCGTCGCCGAGCGGTTCGCGGTCGGGGCGCAGGAGGTCCGCCTCGGCGAACGTCACGTTGCCGAGGTCCGTGTTGCGTTCGCGGGCCAGCCGGACCATCTCCGCCGAGACGTCCACGCCGACCACCGCGCCGCTCCGGCGCGCCAGCCTCCGGGCCAGCAGCCCGTCGCCGCAGCCGATGTCGAGCGCGGCACCGCACCCCTCGGGGACCGCGCGGAGCACGAGCGGGTGATAGTGCACGTTGTGGTTCCAGTAGTCCTCCGCCATCGGCGCACCCTACTCAACCGGGCGCCCGCCGAAGGACGGACTTCGAGAAGGTACGGCGGCACTGCTGCGCGGCTTCCTGACATGAGTTTGCCTTTTCGGCATACGCTTGTCCGACTGGGGCGTCGCCCGTCGCCGTTCGGGGAGCCTCCGGCACGACTGATGTGGAGCATTGGATGAGCTGGCTGTTCGTGGTGGGCATCGTCGTCTTCTTCTTCGGACTGCTCGCCTCGATCGCCCTGCATGAGCTGGGCCACCTGTCATTCGCGAAGCTTTTCGGCGTGCGCGTGCCGCAGTACATGGTCGGGTTCGGCCCGACGATGTGGTCGCGGCACACGGGCGAGACCGAGTACGGCGTCAAGTGGATCCCGCTGGGCGGCTACATCCGCATGATCGGCATGCTGCCTCCGCGCAAGGACGACCCCGAGGGCATGCTGCGGGCCTCCTCGACCGGGCGGTTCCAGACGCTGATCGAGTCCGCGCGCGGCGCCTCGCTCGAAGAGGTCGGCCCCGGCGACGAGAACCGCGTGTTCTACAGCAAGAAGTGGTGGCAGAAGGTCATCATCATGTTCGCCGGGCCGTTCATGAACATCCTGCTGGCCTTCGTGTTCATCAGCATCGTGGTCATGGGCATCGGCGTGTCGACGCCCCAGCCGGTCATCGCCGAGGTGGCCAAGTGCACGATCTCGGCGGCGCAGGCCGGCCGCGACTGCGCGGCGAGCGACCCGGCGACCCCCGCCGTGAAGGCCGGGCTCCGGCCGGGCGACCGGATCACGTCCTACGACGGCCACAAGATCACCTCCTACGACGAGCTCCAGGAGCTGATCCGCGCCTCCGGCGGCCGTACGGTGGCGATCGTCGTACGGCGCGGTGGGCAGACCCTCAACCTGAGCGTTCCGGTCACCACCAACCAGATGCGGTCGCTGACCGACCCCGACAAGACCGAGCAGGTCGGCTTCCTTGGCATCACGCCGACCGACGCGCGTGTGCACCAGGGGCCCGGCACGGTCGTCAGCACGATGTCGGATCTGACGACGCGCACGCTCGGCTCGCTGGTGAACATGCCCAAGAAGATGGTCGGGGTCTGGAACGCCGCGTTCAGCGACGAGAAGCGCGACCCCAACGGCCCGATCGGCGTGGTCGGCGCCAGCCGCATCGGCGGAGAGATCGCCGCGTCCCACGAACCCGGCCTGGACAAGCTGGCGTTCTTCCTGATGATGCTGGGCACGGTCAACTTCGCCATCGGGATGTTCAACCTGGTGCCGCTGCTCCCGCTGGACGGCGGGCACATCCTCGGGGCGCTCTGGGAGGGCCTCAAGCGCGGCCTGGCGCGGTTGACCCGCCGCCCCGACCCGGGCCACGTGGACGTCGCCAAGGCGCTGCCGCTGACGTACGCCATGGCGGCCGTGATCATCACGATGGGTGCGCTGCTGATCTACGCGGACCTGGTGAACCCGGTGCGTCTCAACGGCTGACCGGGATTACGCTTCGCTGACCTGGTATTTCCCTCTGGGGCAATCGTCGCCGACGGCCGGAATGGGTCATGATGAGGGCGTACGAACTCGGGGGCGAATCGTGGGGGAGTTCTTCACGCAACGAATCGTGGATACCGGCCGGTTGCCGCTGTTCTGCTTCTTTGTGGCGTTCATCGTCACGTTTGTGGCGGTACGCATCAACGTGCGGCTTATCAGGGCCAAGGTCCGCTGGTGGTTCAAGAACGTGCAGGTCGGCGACCTGCACATCCACCACGTGGTCTTCGGCGTGGTGCTGATGCTGGTCGGCGGCGTGGCCGCGCTGTCGATCCCGGACGCGTACACGATCTGGTACGCGGCCGCGGCGAGCGTCTTCGGCGTCGGTGCGGCACTCGTGCTGGACGAGTTCGCCCTGATCCTGCACCTGCGGGACGTGTACTGGATGGAAGAGGGCCGCGCGTCGGTCGACGCGGTGTTCATCGCCGTGGCCGTGACGGGCCTGATCCTGGTCGGCGTCCGCCCGGTCGGCTTCAGCGACGTCCGGGATCTGGGCCCGGACCGCGCGGTGCCGATCGGGGTGTTCCTGCTGGTCCTGTCGAACGTGCTCGTCAACCTCGTCCTGGCCATCGTGACCCTGTTCAAGGGCAAGATCTGGACCGGCCTGCTGGGGCTGTTCCTGCCGGTGGTGCTGGTGGTGAGCGCGTTCCGCCTGGCCCGGCCCGGCTCTCCGTGGGCCCGCTGGCGGTACGGGGTGGACACGAAGAAACTCCACCGGGCCCTGCGCAGGGAGGAACGCCTCAGACGCCCCCTGATCCGGGCGAAGATCTGGGTGCAGGAGTTCATCGCGGGCCGCCACGACCTGATCGTCCAGGACCACCGTCGCCGCCACCGCCGCTGAACAGGCGGTCGGGTGGCTCAGAAGGTACTGGTGGTGCGGACGCCGTCGATGGTGCCGGCGCGCCTTTCCTCGAGAGCGGCGGCGGTGGCGCTGCCGGCCGTGGTGGTCAGAAGGCGGCGGTGGCGCGGACGCTGTCGATCGTGTCGGCCTCGTCGGCGGTCTTGTCCGGGCGGTGGCGGAGCACGCGGGCGAAGCGCAGGGCCAGGCCGCCCGGGTAGCGGGGGCTGCGCTGGACGCCGTCGAAGGCGATCTCCACGACCAGCTCCGGCCGGACGTACACCGTCCACTCGTCGCGCCGCTCCTCCAGGGCCAGGAGGCGCTCGGTCTGCCAGCGGAGCATCTCGTCGGTCAGGCCCTTGAACGTCTTGCCCAGCATGACGAAACCGCCCGACTCGGGGTCGCGGGCGCCGAGGTGCAGGTTGGACAGGACGCCTCGCCGTCGTCCGTGGCCCCACTCGACCGCCAGCACGACCAGGTCGAGCGTGTGCCGGGGCTTGACCTTGATCCAGCCGGCTCCCCGGCGGCCCGCGGTGTAGGGCGTGTCGAGCGACTTGACCAGCACGCCCTCGTGGCCGTGCGCGAGTGCGTCACGGAAGAACGCGGTCGCCTCCTCCACCGAGCCGGTCACCAGGCGCGGCATGCGCAGCGGCTCCGGGACGAGCGCCGCCAGCCGCTCGCTCCGTTCGGCGCCGGGCCGGTCGATGAGATCGGCGCCGTCGGCGTGCAGCACGTCGAACAGGAACACCGACAGCGGCACCTCCTGCCCGGGGCCGCGGCGGGCCACCCGCGCCGACGTCACCTGGAACGGGTGCGGCCGCCCGTCGTCGCGCAGCGCGATCAGCTCGCCGTCGAACACCGCGGAGCGTACGGGCAGGGCGCCGATCGCCTCCACCGCCTCCGGCAGCCGGGCGGTGATGTCGTCGAGCGTGCGGGTGAACAGGCGCACCTCGCCGTCGCGGACGTGGGCCTGCACGCGGATGCCGTCGAGCTTCCACTCGACCGCCGCCGGGCTGACCTTCTCCATCGCGGCCTCGACCGACGGGGCGCTGGCGGCGAGCATCGGCTTGACCGGGCGGCCGACCTCCAGCCCGAAGGCGCGCAGCCCCTCGCGGCCCGACGTGAGCGCCGCCTCGGCCACCGCGCCCAGCGAGCCGCGGAACATCACCGCGCGCCGGACCTCCGCGGCGGGCACCCCGGCCGCGGCGGCGATCGCGTCGGCCATGACCCCGTCGAGCGCGCCCTGGCGCAGCTCGCCCGAGAGCAGCCGGAGCAGGAAACCGTGCTCGTCGGCCGTCGCGCGGGCGAACAGCTCGGCCAGAAGGGCTTTCCGTGTGGCCACGGAACCCTTACCCGAGACCCGGCCGATCGTGGTGAAGGCGGCGTCCACCTCGGCCAGGGTGAGGGTCGCCTCCGCGGCCGGAGAGGGCCGCTCGCGAAGGGCCGCCCAGCCGACGCCGATCTGGCGTTGGGGCAGCTCACCGGACAGGTAGGCGACCGCGATGGCCACCTCGTCCGGCGCCGCGCGGCGGAGCCGGTCGGCGAGCAGCTCGCGCTTGGCGAGACGCGCCGACGTCGCGGCGACCGCGCCTGAGGTCTCGGCGATGTCCGTCAACAGCACATTCGCATTGTCGCCCTGGGGACCGACAATCGACACGACCCCACCCCCCGGAGGAACAAGGAGCGGCATGGCCTCCCGTCACAGACCGGCGGCACCACCGACATCGACCGAAACCGGCCCTGGTATCCGGGACCGTCCGCCGGTTACCTTCTCAACGAGCGATCGTCCCGGCCGCGCGGCCGGGGATTGGGGAGAAGGATTGGGTCTGCCGCGCCTACCGGAGCCCTTCCACCGGGTGTACTCCCCGCCGGACGCGCCCAAGGCGAAGGCGCGCCGGTCGGGCGTCATCGGCGCGATCCTCGCCGTGGCCGCCGCGGTGGCCGTGGCCGCCGTGGGGGTGTTCGCGTTCGCCCGCGACGGCGCGCGTCCCAAGGCCGGGTCGACGATGGTCGACCGGCCGCCGGCGCGGTCGAGCGTCTCGGCGACGGCGCGACCCTCCCAGGCGCCGGTGTTCGCGACGATCCCGAACGCCTGCGACGTCCTCCAGCCCGCGACCGTACGCCGGTTCGTGCCCACCGACAGCCCCACCGTCGACAAGATGGGCGCCGAGACCGCCAGCGTCTGCAAGTACTCCCTGTCGCAGGGGCACCGCTACCGCGCCGTCCAGGTCGACGCCCGTGCCTTCCTGCCCAAGTACATGCACGGTCAGGCGACCGGCATGACCGTCTGGTCGTACGAGGCCCAGTGGAAGCAGGCCGTCAAGGACCTGACCCCCGACACCCGCTCGCTGCGCCGCATCGGCGGGCTCGGCGACGCGGCGTTCGAGCGCTACTGGATCGACCGGGACGTGCACGTCGCGGTGGGCGAGGCGACGGTCCGCTACCGCAATGTCGTCCTGCGTATGCAGTACACCGAAGAACAGCCTTCGGCCGGAGACCGCGCGGCCAGCGAACGGCGGTGCCTGGAGAACGCCATCGCCGCGGCCCGTGCCGGCCTGCCGGCCTTTCACTAGACGGAAGGGGCAGCCGAGGCGTACCGGCAGATGTCCCTTAGGGTGCGAATCATGCGCGATGTTGTCGTCTGTTCCCCTGTCCGTACACCGGTCGGCCGCTACGGCGGCGCGCTGCGCGACGTCGGGGCCGCCGAGCTGGCCGCCACGGTGATCCGCGCCCTGGTCGAGCGTACGGGGATCGAACCGGGCGAGATCAGCGACGTCATCCTCGGGCACGGCTACCCGAACGGCGAGAGCCCCGCGATCGGCCGGGTCGCCGCGCTCGACGCCGGGCTGCCGGTGGAGGTCGGCGGCTACCAGATCGACCGCCGGTGCGGCTCCGGGCTGCAGGCGGTGATCAACGCGGTGATGCAGGTGGGCAGCGGCGCGAGCGACGCGATCGTCGCGGGCGGGGCCGAGAGCATGAGCGGCGTGGAGTACTACGCCGACGACCTGCGCTGGGGCCGCCCCGGCGCGGAGATCAAGTTCGTCGACCGGCTGGCGCGCGCCCGCGTCACCGCCGGCGGCCGGCACCACCCCGTGCCCGGCGGCATGCTCGAGACGGCGGAGAACGTCCGCGCGCGGTACGACATCGGCCGTGAGGAGCAGGACGAACTGGCCCTGCGGTCGCACCGGCGGGCGGTCGCGGCCCAGGAGGAGGGCCGGTTCGCCGACGAGATCGTGCCGGTCGAGGTGACCGACCGCAAGGGCACCCAGATGATCGACCGCGACGAGCACCCACGCGCGGACACCTCCCTGGAGCGTCTCGCCGGCCTGCGGACGGTGATGAAGATTGACGGCGCGACCGTCACGGCGGGCAACTCCAGCGGCCAGAACGACGGCGCGGCCGTCTGCCTCGTCACCACGCGCGAGAAGGCGGACGCACTCGGCCTTACGCCCCAGGCGCGGCTCGTGTCCTGGGCGGTGGCCGGCGTGCCGCCCCACCTCATGGGCCTCGGCCCGGTGCCGGCGACCGCCGAGGCGCTGCGCCGCGCGGGGCTGAGCCTGGACGACATGGACCTGATCGAGCTGAACGAGGCGTTCGCCGCCCAGGTCCTCGGCGTCCTGCGCGAGTGGAAGCTGCCCGACCTCGACCGCTTCAACGTCAACGGCTCGGGCATCTCCCTCGGCCACCCGGTCGGCGCGACCGGCGCCCGCATCCTCGCCACGCTGCTGTACGAACTGCGCCGTCGCGAGGCGCGATACGGCCTGGAGACGATGTGCATCGGCGGCGGCCAGGGCCTGGCGGCCGTCTTCGAACGCGTCGCCTGAGAGATCATCTGCAGTCCCCGGAGACTGTTTCGCCGAAGGCGGCGATCCGGGGAATAGTCGTGCCGCGTCAGGTGATTGGACTCTGGGTGGCCCGCTGGGCCGGTCTGCCTCCCTCTCGACTCCCTCCTGATGCCTTATGACGCTTCAGCCTGTCCCCTTCCGAGTCGCCGAGCCCTTCAACCTCATCCGTCGTCGTGCCCAGCCGACGGCCGCGCTGATCGGGCGGCTGACGGCGACCGCCACGGCCGCGTACCTGATCGCTCTGCTGTTGCCCGGCACGACCACCAAGCCGACTCTCGCGCCGCTGACCGCCCTGCTGGTCCTCCAGGTCAGCCTGTACCGGACGATGCGCAGCGCGGTCCAGCGGATCGGCAGCGTGGTCGGAGGCGTCCTGCTCGCCGTAGTCCTCGCCATGGTCCTCGGCTTCACCTGGTGGACCCTTGGCCTGGCCATCGGGGCGGCGCTCGTCCTCGGCCACGTGCTACGCCTCGGCGAGCACATCCTCGAGGTGCCGATCAGCGCGATGCTGATCCTGTCCCTGCCGACCGGCGTCAACGCCACCGACCGGGTCGTGGAGACCCTGGTCGGGGCCGCCGTGGGGCTGGGGGCCGGCCTGATCCTTTCGCCGGTGCGCGTCCAGCCCGCCGAAGAGGCGATCGAGGACGTCGGCCTGGAGATGGGCCGGCTGCTCCAGGAGATGGCCGACGGGCTGCGCCACGCGCCCTCCCACGAGGAGGCCGTCGGCTGGCTGCACCAAGCGCGTACGCTCGGCAAAGAGCTGGGCCGGGTCGACCGCGCCCTCGGCGACGCCGAGGACAGCATCCGGCTCAACCCGCGCGCGACCGGGTTCCCCCACGCGTCCCTCGTGCTCCGTACGGGACTGGACTCCCTGGAGCACCTCTGGATCAACATCCGCGTCCTGGCGCGCGTCATCGCCGACAGCACGCGCGAGCGCGACGACCCGACGTTCGGGCGGGCCGCCCAGGAGCACCTCGTGGGCATGCTGGAGGACCTCGCCGCCGCCATGCGGGTGTACGGGCGCGTGATCAGGTCCGAGGTGGCCGGCGACACGGGCCCCGCGGACGGTGAGCTCCGCCGGAGCCTGGGCCGGGCCGAGCACCATCGCGACCTGCTGGCCGAGGAGCTGCTGAGGATGCCCGCGGGCGACTCCGGCGAGTGGTCGCTGCGCGGCGAGCTGCTGGCCCACCTGGACCGGCTGACGGACCAGCTCCGCCTGGAGCACCGTATGCACGCCCGGCAGGACCGGGCGCGCCGCCGGCCGATGCGGCGCCTGCCGGTGAGAGGCGGCGGATCCCCTCCCGGAGTTTCGCGCCGTACGGTTTGGCGCGGTTCCCGTGGTTCCCACCGTTCCCAGCCGCACCCCCATGGTGCAATCTGAGCGGACCTCTGCCGACATGCCCGGTTCGTCAATTATCTCCAGCGTATTTTCGGGCGGAGATACGCTTTCGAGCCGGGCTGAGCGGCTTCATGCGGCGATCGACCGATAAGAAGATGATTCGCCCTTCGCCGCGGGTCGAGCGTTTTCATGGTGATAGGCGACGTCTGTTCGCCATGCGGCGCGACGTCCATTGCCGGCCCGTCGCGGTGTCCGGCGTGGGCGTCGCGTGCCCGGTGCCCGTACGCGGCAGGATGTCGGGTGGTGTCGCAAAAGTGAACCGCCGAAAGCGGCTCTGACGCCCTCGTCTCGTCGTCTACCACGCCACAACGACCCTTTGTGCGACGACCTGCCTTAGCGACCTACAAAGCCGGACAAGAAGCACCATTCCACTGCTCGTGACGGACGAAATCGGCCGTTCTCCTAAGCCGCATGATCTGCACCGTAATCATTAGCTCAAGAGGATAGTGATCTTGGTCGTACTGCCCGCATTGCGGGAATGAGGGGGCTGGTGGCGATGCCGGCAGCCGGGAGGAGTCCGGGCTGCCGCTGACATCAAGGGGGGACCCATGAGGGTCAAGACTCTGACCCTGACAACCGCTTCAGCGGCCGCACTGACCATCGGCTTGGCCTCACCCGCGCTTGCCCTGGCGTCAACGGCCGACATGATCGGGGCAGTGCACAACCAGACGGGTTTCGGGGCGCACCACCAGGGTGTGCTCCACAACGGGATGCACCAGGTGGCGCTTCCCAAGGGTGACGATGACGACGACGATGAGGGCGACGACGACGGCGGCGGCGACGACGCCGAGATCGGCGGCTTCCACCGTACGCGCCACACCGGCCCGCGTGGCCTCTGTGGCATCGGTGGCAACATCGGCGGCTTCGCTCACGGCTGTGGTGAGGAGGCCGGGGACGACGACGATGACGACGAGGGCCCCGGCGGCGGTGACTTCGCCTCCGAGCACACGAGCGCATGCTGTGCGGGTGGCGGGCATGTGAGGGTGTCGCGACCGGCTCCGGCTCCGGCTGCTCCCGCTCCGCGGCGCTACGTTCCCATGGGGGCGGTGCGCACGGGCTTCGGCGGCACGCAGGGGACGAACGTCCCGCTGGGTGTCGCGGGGATGTCTCTGCTGCTCGGCGGTGCGGGGCTCCTCCCGCTGGCCCGCCGGCGCCTTCAGGCCAGTGCCCGTTCCTGACTCATCGGCACGACCGCGTGGCGGCCGTCTCCTCACCGGGACGGCCGCCGCCCTGATCGCGGCGGGCTCGGCGGTCCTGGGGTTCGACGCCTGTCAGAACTCCGGGCCGCCGCGGCCTGCTCCGGAGGCGGCCCGGCCCCAGGCCGCGACCCCGTCATCGGGACCCGTCCTGGCGGCCTCCACTCCGGTCCACGTCGACATTCCGCGGATCGGCGTCCACTCGAAGCTGCTGTCCCTCGGGCTCCAGCACGACGG
Organism: Actinoallomurus oryzae; assembly: GCF_039541955.1. Taxonomy (NCBI): domain Bacteria; kingdom Bacillati; phylum Actinomycetota; class Actinomycetes; order Streptosporangiales; family Thermomonosporaceae; genus Actinoallomurus; species Actinoallomurus oryzae. The sequence continues at coordinate 52,476 of NZ_BAABHF010000021.1, forward strand.
CACCATCGCCGTGCCGCCTCTGTCCGAGGCGCAGCTCGCGAGTTGGTACGACAAGGGGCCGACACCGGGGGAGCGCGGTCCTGCCGTGATCGTGGGGCACGTCGACACCAAGAAGGGGCCGGCCGTCTTCTTCAAGCTCGGCAAGCTGCGGCCCGGCGACATCGTCGACGTCACGCGCAAGGACGGGAAGGTCGCGGCGTTCTCGGTGGACTCCGTGGAGAACGTCTCCAAGAAGCACTTCCCGACCAAGCGGGTCTACGGCGAGGTCCGCTTCGCGGGCATCCGGCTCATCACCTGCGGCGGCGACTTCAACGGCCACAACTACGAGGGCAACACGATCGTGTACGGGCACCTCATCGGCCAGCGACCGCGCTGAGTGACCACCGCTCGACCGCACTGAGTGACCACGGTTCTGACTCATGGCCTTTGCTCACGGACCGGGGATGGTTAACGTAGTGATGCCGGTCACAGCGAGTTGGGAGGGCCCCATGCGCATCTCGGAAGTTCTCCGGAGGAAGGGCGGAGAAGTCGTGACGATCGAGCCGGAGGCGGACGTCCGTCACCTGCTCACCCTGCTCTCCGAGCGCAACATCGGTGCCGTCGTCGTCTCCACGGACGGCACCACGATCGAGGGCATCGTCTCCGAGCGCGACATCGTCCGCCGGCTGGGTGAGCGCGGGGCCGCACTGCTCGACCAGCCGGTCTCATCGATCATGACGGCGACCGTACGTACCTGCGCGCCCGGCGACAACGTCGAAGACCTGCGCGCGACCATGACCGAACACCGCATCCGCCACCTGCCGGTGGTCCGCGACGGGCGTCTCGCCGGCATCGTCAGCATCGGTGACGTGGTCAAGTCCGCGATCGCCGAGCTGGAGAGCGAGCGCGAGCAACTGGTCGACTACATCAGCCGTTGAAGGGCCGCGCCGAGGGCCCGCGAGCGCGCCGCCGCGGGGCCGACGGCACCATGGAGGGCATGATCGTCCAGCCCTTGACCCTCTACTCCATGGACGGCGTGCGCATCGACGCCGGGCACCTGCCCGGCGCGGACGGCCTGTGCGTGGTGCTCGCGCACGGCTTCACCGGCAATCGGCGCCTGCCGGCTCCCCGCCGCATCGCCGCCGCACTGAACCGCGTCGCCGGCGTGATCGCCATCGACCTTCGCGGGCACGGCAGGTCCGGCGGCCTGTCGACCGCCGGCGACCGCGAGATCCTCGACGTCGACGCCGCCGTACGCCACGCGCGTCACCTCGGGTACGAACGCGTGGCGCTGGTCGGCTTCTCGATGGGCGGCATGATCGTCATTCGGCACGCGGCGCTGCTCGGCGGCGTGGACGCTGTCGTTTCGGTCAGCGCGCCCGCCCGCTGGTACTACCGTGACACCAGGCCGATGCGCCGGGCGCACTGGGCGATCGAACGCCGCAGCGGCCGCGTGGCCGTGCGCCTGGCCCGGCGAACGCGCATCACCCCACGGGGCTGGGTGCGGGAGCCCGAGGCGCCGTACGCGGTCGCGGGACGCATTTCTCCCGTGCCGCTCCTGGTGGTTCACGGTGACAGTGACCCTTTTCTTCCGGTCGAACACGCAGAGCAGTTGTACGATGCCGCAGGCGAGCCGCGCGAGCTGTGGGTCGAGCCCGGCTTCGGGCATGCGGAGGGCGCCATGACCCGTGCGCTCATGGGGCGCATCGGCGATTGGGCCGCCGCCCGCTCGCTGGAAAACCGCCGGTCTCATTCCTAACCAGGCGCGATTACAAAAAGTATTTCCGAGAGTCACGGAGTGCACCGCCGGGAATGCTCTAATCCGCTACCGTTACGCACCATACGAGTAACGGTGACGCGGGTCGCCGGGTGCGTGTGCGGGGCGCGCCGTCGGGCGATCCGCCAGGCGCCGTGCGCCCGGTTCGTGGTTCGGGAGGCGCGGGTGAAGAGGCTGCTGCTGGTGATGGTGGCGCTGGTCGGGGTCGCCGGATGTGGCAGGGGCGATCAGGTGCCCACCTCGGCGTCCGTCGCCCCCTCGCAGTCGAGCACCGTGGCGATGCCCGCGTTCCTGCGGGTGACAGGACGGCCCACCAGCTCGATGATGGCCGTCGTCTGGCGCAACGGCGTCGCGACGATCACCAGCCGGCTCAGTGGACGGAAGACCACGATCTCCGGGAAGGCCGGGCGCTACACGCGGAACGGCCGGCTCCTGGCCGTCGTCCGGAACTACCGCGACGGCGTACGCCTGAAGGACGCCGCCGGGGTCACCCTCTGGCGCGCCCGGATCTCACGGACCCAGGTGCAGATCCGGCGCGGTGAGACCGAGGTGCGCTACACGTTCCGGCCGTACGGCGACGACCGGATCATCGTCCGGCAGGGCACGCTTCTGGTCGGAAGCGTCCGCGCCGTCGAGAACGGCGCCGAACTGCTCGACGCACGCGGTGTGCGGCTGGGACTGTCGTCCTCACGGCCGGGCAACGACATGGCCGTGCTGCTGTGCTCGGAGATCCCCCCGGACCTGCGCGCGATCCTCACCGCCGTACTCCTCCGCCGCCGCTGACGCGGGTGACCGGACGCTCTCCAGCGTTCGGACGCGCGGGACTGGGCGCCCTCGCGGGCTCGTCGGCGGGAAAGCGGGTGGGCGGGGCGGCGTCCGGGCTGGTAACCTTCCGGCGGCTGTGACATCGCGCGAGGAGGTGAGACCCATGAACGCTGGACACACGTGGGTGCTCCCCTCGTCGTCACGGTCGGGCGATTGACGTAGGGGTCGCCGGGAGCGCCTCGATGACAAGGCACTCCCGAAAGGCAACACCTTTGCATTCTTTGCGTTTCACCGCGGAGACGTCCTCGACCGGCGTTCTCGAACGCGACTTCATCGTGGGCGAGGTCACCGGCGTGCTCTGGTCGCCCGCCTCCGGCTCCGATCATTCCCCGCTGGTGCTGATGGGTCACGGTGGCGGCCTCCACAAGAAGACGCCGGGTCTCATGGCTCGTGCCCACGACAGCGTGACCAGGTGGGGTGTCACCGTGGTCGCCATCGATGCGCCGGGGCACGGCGACCGCCCGCGCACGGCGGAGGACGATCAGGCCCGTGCCGAGATGCGGCAGGCGATGGAGTCGGGCGAGCTCGAACGTTTCGAGTCGATCAGCGTCCGCTACAGCACCTCCCTGGCGGAGCGTGCCGTACCGGAATGGCAGGCGACCCTGGACGCCCTTCAAGAACTGCCCGAGATCGGCGCCGAAGCGCCGATCGGCTACGGGGGCGGCATGTCGTTGGGCACTGCGATCGGAATCCCGCTGACGGCGATCGAACCCAGGATCACCGCCGCGATCTTCGGCGGCGGGTTCTTCGCGCACGAGGCCCTGATCGAGGCGGCCAGGCAGATCACCGTCCCGGTCCAGTTCCTGCTCCCGTGGGACGAAGAGTACGTCGATCGCCGATCCGTTCTCGCGTTGTTCGACGCCTTCGCCGCAAAGGACAAGACGTTGCTCGCCAACCCCGGCACTCATCGCAACATGCGCTGGGTCGGGGTCGACAGCGAGTTCTTGGTCCGCCATCTCGGCCGGGCCGGCACGTCACCGGCCTGACCTGACCGGTGTCGGCGTCCGGCGCGGAGCCGGACGCCGACACCGCCCTCGTGGAGCCTCACCTTCCCCCGGCGGCCCCGAGATCGACGACCTCACACCGCATCGGAAGGAAGTACCCGGCTTCCCGGCCCGTTCCGGCATCGCTCATAATGTAGAACGACGTCCCGTACGACGGAACAAGGGAGCCGGAATGGATCAAGCCGCGATCGAGCGGGCGATCGGGGAGGCGCGTCTGCTGCCCGTACTCCGCACCCCGGACGCCGGGGGAGCCGTGCGGGCGGCTTCGACGCTCCTCGACGCGGGCCTGGGCGTCGTCGAGCTCACCGCCACGACGCCGGGCTGGGCGGACGCGCTGCGCGACGTACGGCGGGCGTACCCCGATGCGGTTCTCGGCGCGGGCACGGTGACCGCCGAGGCCGACGCGCGCCGCGCGGTCGAGGCGGGTGCCGACTTCCTCGTCAGCCCGTACCCGGCCGAGGCCGTCCGCGCGTTCGCCGCCGGCACGGGCACGGTGTTCCTGGAGGGCGGGTTCACGCCGGGGGAGGTCGCGGCGGCGTCCGGGCGCGGCATCGCCAAGCTGTTCCCCGCGCACGTCGGCGGCCCGGCGTACCTGCGTTCGGTCCTGGCCGTCCTGCCGGGCGCGCGGATCGTCCCGACCGGCGGCATCGGCCTGAGCGAGGTCCGCGCCTACCTCGACGCGGGCGCGTACGCGGTGGGCGTGGGTTCGGAGCTGGTCAAGTCACCCGACCCGGCCGCGGCAGTACGTGAGCTGCTGAAGGAGCTGTCGTGAACGAGCGGAGCGAGCGAACCAAAAAGCACGCACGCCTGGTCACTCTTCCGACGAAGGAGGACTCGTGAAGGGGAACCCGGATGTGGTCGTCATCGGAGAGCCGTTGGTGGAGTTCTCCGCGGCCACGCCGTTGACCAGCGCGGATACGTTTCGCCTGTCGTTCTCCGGTGACGCGCTCAACGCCGCGGTCGCGGCCGCCGCGGCCGGGGCGCACGTCGCTCTGGTCACGCGGACCGGAGAGGACGAGTTCGGCGAACGCCTGATCGCCTTCGCCGCGGCGCACGGGATCGACACGCGCTGGATGTGGCGCGGGCCCGGCCATTCGGGCGCGTACGCCGTCGGTGCGGACCCGGTCGGCGAACGGGCCTTCGCGTACATGCGGTCGGGCAGCGCGGCGTCACGGCTGTCCCCGGCGGACGTGGCCGCCGCACCGGTGGCGACGGCCGGGGCGGTGCTGCTCTCCGGCATCACCGCGGCGCTGTCGGAGTCCTGCGCCGCCACCGTCGTGGCCGCGGCGGAGGAGGCCCGTGGCGCGGTGGTCTACGACCCGAACTTCCGCGGCCGGCTGACCACGCCGGAGGCGGCGCGGGAGATCCTGGCGAAGGTGGCTCCGCACGCCGCACTGATCACCCCGTCCTGCCCGGCGGACAGCGTGGCGCTGCTGGGTACCGCCGATCCGGGGGAGGCCGCCGAGGCCTGCCTGGGGCTGGGCGCGGAGGCGGCCGCGGTGACCCGTGGCGCGGACGGCGTGCACGTGGCGTCGGCGGCCGGCCGTACGACGGTGCCGGCCGTACCGGCCGAGGTGATCGTGGACGCGACGGGCGCGGGCGACGCGTTCGCCGGCGTGGTGACGGCCCTCCTGGCCACCAAGGCATCGCTGGTGGACGCGGTGAGAGCGGGCACCGCGGCGGCGTCGGTGTCGCTGGCGGGCCAGGGCGGCACCGGCCGGGTGGCGACGGCAGCGGAGATCGACGCCCTCCTGCGCGACTCGTAGGTCGTCGCCTGGAGAACCGAGTCAGCGCGTCCGTGGCGATGAGTGATCCGTCACGGACGCTTCGGTGACGGCCATCCCATCGACGGTGCGGGCGAGGTCCGTCGGGGCGTGGTCCAGAGGGGCGCCCAGCGCCAGGGAGACGTCGCGGGCGGCGGTGACGACCTCGTCGGCGAGGTGCTTGTCGTCCGGGTCGACCTCGAACGTCAGGCCCGAGATCGAGATGCCGCCCATCACCGTGCCCGTGTGGTCGAACACCGGGGCGCCGACGCAGCGGATGCCGGCCTCGTTCTCCTCGTCGTCGACCGCGTAGCCCCGGCGGCGTATCTCCGCCAGGTGGTCCAGCAGCGCTTGCGATTGGGTGATCGTGTGGTCGGTGCGGCGTCCGAGCCCGGTGCGGGAGGTGATCGAGGCGACCTCCCCGTCGCGCAGCTGGGCCAGGATCGCCTTGCCGATCGAGGTGGAGTGCAGCGGCATGCTCATGCCGACCCGTGAGGCCATCTGGTACGGGCGCAGGCCTTCGACCTTGCGTACGTAGACGGCCTCGTCGCCGCTGCGGACCGCGAAGTGCACGGTGAAGCCCGTACGGTCGCGCAGGCGCTGCAGGGCCGTGTCGGCGTGCTGCGCCGGGTCGAAGCGGCTCATCACCTTGCCGGCCAGTGTCAGGATGCGTGGGCCCGGTACGTACCCGCCGCTCCCGTCGGCGCGGGCGAAACCCCACCCGACGAGTGACTGCAGGATGCGGTGCACCGTCGACTTGGGCAGCCCCGTGCCGGTCGCGATGTCGGTCACCCGCCGGTGCTCGGCGAGTGCTTCGAGCACCATGAGCGCCTTGTCGATGGAACCGCCGCCGGTCGAGCTCACCACACGCTGAGCCTATCCCCGTGGCCGACCGCGAAACCGGGCAGCTCACCGGCGCGTACGGATCGCCGGGGCCGCCCCGGTCCCGCAGGCCGTGCGGTCTGCTCCGGCGAGCCGCCGGAGGTCAGCACCAGAAGGCCGTCATGCGCCAGCGGCCGTGGTCGCACTCGAGTTCGTACGTGCGCTCCGGGGTGTCGGAGGATCGGGCCCGCACCTGCCAGAGCTGGGTGTCGACGCCGTCCTGCGGGCGGCGGAAGGCGAGCATCTTGAGGAAGGTGATGACCTCGTAGTCACAGTCGTCCTGACGGAAGCAGGCCGGACTGTCGCCGCGAATCTTGACCTGGACCGGTTGATCGCACGTTCGCCGCTTCATGTCTCGATTGTATCGAACACAGGTTCGAACGGCACGCATCTCCAGCCTCAGTGCGAACAGGTTTCCCTGCCCGCCAGGGACGGCCGTAACCCGCCTTTGCCGAGACTTTGCTGGAACATGACTATGGAATGTTTCGTTACGGTGAAATCCGCCGTGACCAGCGGATTCATCCATTGCGTGACGGTGCGGATGGGCCTAGTCTCCCCCCAGCGCTCGCGGTCCACGCCTGTCTGCGGCGAGCGGTCGCGGCTGCCCGGAGGAGGCCGTGAGCGCCTCGTGGACGACACTCGAAGAGACCATTGCTTACGGAGGCGGCATGGCGACCACCACGACCGGTGCAGTCGGTTCGGGGAGACATCTGCGCCGAGATGTCGGATTTTGGGGACTCATGTTCGTGTCCCTGGGTTCGATCATCGGGTCGGGTTGGCTGCTCGGCGCGCTGACGGCGGCGAAGCTCGCCGGACCCGCGTCCCTGCTGTCCTGGGTGCTCGCCGCGATCATGCTGTCGCTGCTCGCCCTGGTGCACGCCGAGCTCGGCGCGGCCTACCCCGTCGCGGGCGGCACCGCGCGGTTCCCGGCCTTCGCCTTCGGGTCGCTGGCCGGTTTCGCGGCGGGGTGGATGGCCTGGCTTCAGGCGGTGTCACTCGCCCCGATCGAGGTCGAGGCGACGCTGTCGTACTCCGATCACATCAGCTGGGTCCACCGGAACTTCCCGCTGCTGCGCACCGACGGCACCCTCACCGGCACCGGGCTGATCGTCGCCAGCGTCTTCATGCTGATCTTCATCGTGATCAACGTCGTCGGCGTCAAGCTCCTGTCGGAGTCCAACTCGATCACGGTGATCTGGAAGACGGCGATCCCGCTGCTCACGATCGTCGTCCTGTTGCTGCTGACGTTCCACGCCGGCAACTTCTCGGCCGGCGGCGGGTTCGCGCCGTTCGGCGCGCACGGCGTCTTCGCCGCTCTACCCGCCGGTGTGGTCTTCGCCCTCCAGGGCTTCGAACAGGCGATCCAGCTCGCCGGTGAGGCCAAGAACCCGCAGCGGGACGTCTCCCGCGCGGTCATCACCGCCACCGCGATCGGCACGATCGTCTACATCCTGCTGGAGATCACCTTCATCGGCGCCCTCGACCCGGCCAACCTCGCGCACGGCTGGGCCAACCCGATCGGCAAGGGCGACTTCGGCCCGTACGCCACGCTCGCGACCGGAGCCGGCGTCGCCTGGCTGGCGTGGATGCTCTACGCCGACGCCGTGATCTCGCCGGCGGGCACCGGCCTGGTCTACATCGCGACCTCCTCCCGCCTGTCCTACGCCCTGGGCCGGGAGAAGGCGCTGCCCAGGCAGGTCGCCCAGGTCAGCAAGAAGGGCGTGCCGCTCGTCTCGATCATCATCGCGTTCGTCGTCGGCGAGCTCTGCTTCCTGCCGTTCCCGAGCTGGAGCAAGCTCGTCGCCCTGGTCACCGAGGCCACCGCGATCATGTACGCGTTCGCGCCGATCGCCATCACCGCGCTGCGCCTGCGCGACCCGGACCGGCCCCGGCCGTACCGCCTGCCCGCCTTCAAGGTGCTCGCGCCGGTCTCGTTCGTCGCGGCCAACCTCATCATCTACTGGTCGACCTTCCAGGCCGAGTGGAAGCTCGGAGTGGCGTCTCTCCTGGGCCTGGTCATCTTCGCGCTCAACCGGCTGAGGCTGCCCGCCGGCGAGCGCGTGCCGCTCAACGTGAAGTCCTCGTCCTGGATCTGGCCGTGGTTCGGCGTGATGGTCATCATCGGCGCCCTCGGCCGGTACGGCGGCAGCAACACGATCCCCAACTGGTGGGACGTCGTGATCGTCGGGGTCTGGGCGCTGGTCGTCTACTACGTCGCGGTGCGGCTCGCGGTCTCCGGCGCCGAGGTCAACGCCGCCGTGGAGGCGGAGGAGGCCGAACTCAGGTCGGCCCCCACCCTCAACCTCGCCGACTGACGGTGATGGCTGACCCGGCCGGGCGCAGCCGGGTCAGCAGGACCTCAGGACAGCAGCCGCAGCCGGACCGTGGTGGGCAGGTCGCGGAGCTGGCCGATGACGTCGGAGGTGTACTGGCTGCCGATGTCGGTGATCACGTACCCGAGGTCGCCGCGGGTGCCGAGCAGTTGGCCCTCGATGTTGACCTCGTGGTCGGCGAGCACGCTGTTGATCGTCGCCAGCACGCCGGGCGTGTTGCGGTGCAGGTGGGTCAGGCGGTGCCCGCCGTCCTGCGAGGTCAGCGAGACCGGCGGCAGGTTCACGCTGAGCGAGGTGTTGCCGGTGGAGACGAAGTCGTGCAGCTTGCCGGCCACGAACTGGCCGATGTCCTGCTGCGCCTCTTCGGTCGACCCGCCGATGTGCGGGGTCATGATCACGTTGGGCAGCCCGCGCAGCTCGGAGACGAACTCGTCGCCGCGCGCCCTGGGCTCGTTGGGGAACACGTCGATGGCCGCGCCCGCCAGGTGCCCGGACTCGATGTGGCTCCGCAGCGCCTGGTGGTCGACGACGAAGCCGCGCGAGAGGTTGAGGAACAGGCTGCCGGGGCGCATCCGCGCGAACTCGGCCTCGCCGAACAGGCCGCTGTTGCCCGGCCGGCCGTCGACGTGGAGCGTCACGACGTCGACCGTGGCGAGCAGCTCCTCCATGCTGGAGCAGCGGCGCGCGTTGCCCAGGGCGAGCTTGTCGGCGGTGTCGTAGAAGAACACGGACATGCCGAGGTTCTCGGCGAGCACCGAGAGCTGGCTGCCGATGTTGCCGTACCCGATGATGCCCAGGCGCCGCCCGCGTACCTCGTGGCTGCCCTCGGCGGACTTGTCCCACACGCCGGCGTGCATCCCGGTGTTCTTGTCGACGAGGCGGCGGGTCAGCGCGATGATCTCGGCGATGACCAGCTCGACCACGCTGCGGGTGTTGGAGAACGGGGCGTTGAAGACGGCGACGCCGCGCTCGGAGGCGGACGCCAGATCGATCTGGTTCGTGCCGATGCAGAACGCGCCGACCGCGAGCAGGTCGGGCGCGGCGGCCAGCACGGCGTCGGTGACGGTCGTCTTGGAGCGGATGCCGAGCAGCTCGACACCGGCGATGCGGGCGATCAGCTCGTCCTCGTCGAGCGCGCGAGCGACGGTCTCGACGGCGTAGCCGTTCTTCTCCAGCCCGGCGACCGCGTCGGGATGAATGTTCTCCAACAGCAGTGCGCGGCGGGGTGCACTAGCGGGGCTCACCTGGAAGATCCTCCTACCGGATTCGGTCGGTTTTCATGGTATGTGAGGCCGCCGCTCCGGTACGCCACCGCTGCGGTCAGCGCTTACGAGCGTACTGGGCGGGGGAGATGCCCAGCGTGCGGGTGAAGTCGCGGGTGAAATGGGACTGGTCGGCGTAGCCCAGTTCGGCGGCCAGCGCGGCCCAGTCGACGCCGGGTCCGGCCGCCGCCCGCTCGGCCGCCTCCTGCATCCGGTGCCGCCGGATCACCCATTTCGGGCCGACACCGACGTACTCGGCGAAGATCCGCTGGAGCCGCCGGGCCCCGATTCCCAGGGCCGCCGCCAGGTCGTCCACACGCAGCAGGGCGGGATCGGCGGCGATGCGGTCCACGATGGCGGCGACCTCGGCGATCATCGGGTCCGGCCGTTCCGGCAGGCGGGCCCGCAGCAGATCCTCGGCCATCGCGACGGCCCGGTCCCGGCCGGGCTCGGCGATGATCGCGTCCGCGGCGGCGCGCGCGGAGGGGCCGAAGATCTCCTCGACCGGTGTGAACCGGTCGGTGAGGCCGGACACCGGCCCGTCGAGGAAGGGCCGGAACCCGCCCGGCCGGAAGCAGACCCCGACGACACGCCCCTGGCCCGCGATCGTCTCGCTGAACACGTCGCGGACGACCCCGACGACCCGCGCCCTCCCTCCGGTCGTGAAGGTGAGGTTGACCGCCGGGCGGGTGAGGACCCGTTGCCGGTGGGGCTCGCGTTCCCGCAGGTCCCAGGTGAGGATCCAGAGGTAGTCGGCGACCGCCACCAGGTCCGGCGAGGGCGTCCGCCGCTCGATCGCGAAGCGTTCGAGCGCCGTGCGGCGCCGCAGGATGCCGCGCCCGCCGCCGTACGCCCCTTCGGCCATGGGAGCAGTGTCGCATTTGTTCAAGACCGGCCCGCCGGAGCGCCACTACGGTGGCGTACCTGGTCATCGCCGACCGTGAGATCGGAGGAGAGAGGTCATGGAGCTGCGGCCGCTGATGGTCCGTGCCGTCGAGACGGCGAACGCGGTGCTCCGGGGGATCGGGCCGGAGATGATGGACCGGCCCACACCGTGCCCGGAGTTCGACGTGCGCACCCTGCTCGGCCACCTGTCGGGCTGGATGACGGAACCCGCGCGCGGGGCGGCGCTCAAGCGGCCGAGCACCGGCGCCCCCGACGAGGACTTCCGGCCGGAGTCCGGCTGGGCGGAGCGCCTCACCGAACGGACCCGCGCGACCGCCGAGGCCTGGTCCGAGCCGGCCGCCTGGGAGGGCACCGCCACGCTGTCCGGAGAGATGCAGATGCCCGCCGAGACGATCGGCGGGCTGGTGTTCGCCGAGTTCCTGCTGCACGGCTGGGACCTGGCCAAGGCGACCGGCCAGGAGTACGCCCCCGACGACGACCTGGCCGAGGCGCTGTTCGGCCAGGTGTCGTCGATGGCGGACATGGGCCGCCGGTACGGGGCGTTCGGACCGGAGGTACCGGTTTCCGCGTCGGCCTCGCCCACCGACCGTGCGCTGGGTCTCGCCGGGCGTGACCCCGGCTGGCGGCCCTGAACGCGGACGGACGGGGTTCCCGGGCGGTCGCTCAGCCGCTCAGGCGCGCGAGCGGGCCTTGCGGGCGCGGCGCTTCGTGGCCTTGATCCGGCCGCCGGACTTGGCGTTCGTGGACTGGCGCTTGCCCGCGGCGTACGCGAGGGCGGCCGTCATGGCCAGGACGACGAGCGGCAGAATCGGACGGCGCGAACGCGAGAATCCCATCGTGGCACTCCTAGGTACGGTCACCGCTCCGAGCGGGCGGTGGTGGGTGTGATGAACCCGGTATGCCCGGACATCGGTCACGATCAGATCGTGCTCGCGTCAAGTTCTGGACCGTCGATGATCGAGCTGGTTTGACGTCCGTGCCGGCGTCGGGCGCCGGCACGGGCGCTCGCGCCGGGTCAGTGCTCGTCCCAGTGACCGCTGTGCGCGGCGTGCCGGTGCCCGTCGTGGATGTAGTCGACGTGGTCGCCGTGCGGGACGGCGACGTGCCCGCAGCCCTCCCGGTGCTGGTGCTCGTGGTGGTCGTGCTCGCTGTGGCCGCTGGGCTCGCACTCCTCGCAGTGCCCCTCGCGCATGGCGTCCAGGTGACCCTCGTGGGCGTAGTCGACGTGGTCGCCGTGCGGGACCGCCACGTGGCCGCAGTCCGGCCCGTGCGCGTGGCCGTCGTGGTGCGACATGGTTCCCCCTTGTTGTCCCCTATGACTGATATTCCCGAATTCACGCGAACGGACCCGCCGCACTAGGTTGATCATCGGTTCCGCGAGGGAAGGAGACCAGGGTGCGGGTGGGTCTGGCACTGAGCCAGTACGGGGCGTTCGCGCGGCGCGAGGCGGTCATCGAGGTGGCCCGGGCCGCCGAGGATCTCGGCTTCGACGGCCTGTGGACCGGCGACCGGATCCTCGACCCGGTGAACCCGCGCGACCGCTACCCCGGCACCGCCGACGGGCGGATGCCGGCCGAGTACACCACCTTCCTCGACCCGCTGACCGTGCTCACCGCCGCCGCCGCGGTCACCGAGCGCGTCCGGCTCGGCACCAGCACGCTGAACGCTCCCTGGTACTCCCCGGTGCTGCTCGCGCGGACCCTCACGAGCCTCGACGTGCTCAGCGAGGGCCGCCTCGACGTGGGCCTCGGCCTGGGCTGGTCCTCGGACGAGTACGCGGCGGCGGGCGTGCCGTGGGCCGGGCGCGGAGCGCGGCTGGAGGAGATCATCGACGTCCTGGAGCGGATCTGGGCGGACGACCCCGTCACGTACGAGAGCGGGTCCTTCTCCGTGCCGGCGTCGCGCATCGAGCCGAAGCCGGTCCAGCGCCCCCGCCCGCCGATCTACCTGGGCGGGTACTCTTCGGCGGCGCTCGACCGCATCGGCCGCCGCGCCGACGGCTGGCTGGCCGTGGGCGTGCCGCTCCCGGTGCTGACCCCGATGTGGGACGCCGTACGCCGCGTGGCCGAGGACGCCGGCCGCGACCCGGACTCGCTGCGGATGATGCTCCGCATGAACCCGCGGATCACCGACGAGCCGGCCGCCGCCGACCTCGTGCCGCGGGCCGGCACCATCGAGCAGATCGCCGAGTACGCCCGGTCGACCGGCGCGCACGAGGTCTTCGCCGACTTCCAGCAGACGACCGCGGACCTGCCACGGATGCTCGACCTCGCCGCGCGCTTCCGAGAGGCCATGGCCTGATCAGAGTTCCGCCGGGACGGGGTCGGGCGTGCGGCTCACCGGGAGCCCGGCCCGGCCCGCGAGCCGCCCGAACCGGATGGCGTCGCGTACGGCCGCACCGCCGGGGTCGTTGTTGAAGTAGACGTAGGCGTCGTCCGGCCACGCGTCGGCGATGCGCCCGGCCCAGGCGCGCAGCGCCTGGTCGCCGTAGCTCGGCCACGGCCTCGCCGCCCCCTCGTGGAACCGCACGTACCCCCAGCCGGCCGTCCGCCACAGCGGCGTGAGCGGCCGGCCGAGCCGGTCGGCCCAACAGAGGGCGGCGCCGCGCTTCGTCAGCAGGTCCCGTACCTCGTCGGTCCACCAGGAGTCGTGACGCGGCTCGACCGCGACCCGTACGCCCGCCGGGAACGCCCGCAGGCAGCGGTCGAGCCGCTCGGGCTCGGCCCGCAGCGTGGGCGGGAGCTGGACCAGGATCGGCCCGAGCCGGTCGCCGAGGCCGCGCACGGAGTTCATCAGGCGCGCGACGGGTTCCTCCGGGTCGACGAGCCGCTTGATGTGGGTGAGGTAGCGCGAGGCCTTGACCGCCATCACGAACCCCTCGGGAGTCCGGCCGCGCCACCGTTCGAACAGCTCAGGGGCGGGCAGCCGGTAGAAGGCGTTGTTGTTCTCCACCGTGCCGAACCCGGCGGCGTAGGTCTCCAGCCAGCGGTTCTGCGCCAGACCGGGCGGATACAGCAGCCCCCGCCAGTCCTTGTACTGCCAGCCGGACGTGCCAACGAGGATCGGCATGTCGCCTACATACCCGTGGCGGGCGAAGTACGCCCGCGGGTCTCTCAGAGACCGCCCGGGATCCCTGCCCCGGCCCTCCTGGCGGGCGGTCCGGGCTTCACGACCGGTCGCGGCCGATCCGCGCGACCAGACGCCGCAGGGCGTTCTCGGTGATGGCGAAGTGTTCGCCGGCGATCCCGGCGGCGCGTTCCGCGTCGCCGGCGAGCACCGCCTCGGCCAGGCCGCGGTGGTGCGGTCTGGCCTCTTCGTAGATCTCCCAGGTGTACGGCTCCTCCGACACTCCCAGGCTCACCTCCGACAGCAGGAGCTGGTGCAGACGTACGAGGCGTGCGTTGTGCGTCGCGCGGGCGATCACCAGGTGCAGCTCGGTGTCGTGGCGCCGGGCCTCGGCCGGGTTCGCCGACGCATCAAAGGCGGTCAGCGCCGCGCGGATGGCCGCGCGGTCGGCGTCGTCGGCGCGCTGGGCGGCGGTGCGGGCGATCAGGCTCTCGATCAACCGCCGGTAGTCGAACAGGGCCTCGAAGTCCTCCCACTGCGCGAGCAGCGCCTCCCGTACCGAGTTCTCGCTCGTCTCGGCCCATTCGGCGCGGACGAACGCGCCGCCGCCCCGGCCCCTTCGCACCTCGATCAGCCCGGCCTCGGCCAGCCGCCGCAGGGCGGCGCGTACGCTCTCGCGGCTCACCTCGAACAGGGCCGCCAGCTCGCGCTCGCTGGGGAGCCGGTCGCCCAGGCTGAACTCGCCGAGCGCGATGGCCGTCGACAGGCGGTGGGCGACCTGCTCCCCGGTCGTCGCGGCCCGTAGCGGGCCCAGCGATGGCGGTTCCTCGGCCAATGCGCACCCCGAAAGTTACCCACGTAAAGGTCTGGAATCTAGACCTTTACCCTCTTATGCTGCGTTGAACGTGATCCCCAACTCTAGGAGGGTCTGCCGGTGGACGAGGGATACGCCGACTTCCGCGGCTACCGGACGTGGTACCGCGTGACCGGGGACCCGCACGCGGACAAGGCGCCCCTCGTGGTCCTGCACGGCGGGCCCGGCTGCACGCACGACTATCTCGACTCCCTGACCGAGCTGGCCGGCACCGGACGGGCGGTCGTCCACTACGACCAACTCGGCAACGGCCGGTCCACGCACCTGCGCGACAAGGGCGCCGACTTCTGGACCGTCGAGCTGTTCGTGAAGGAGCTGGACAACCTCATCGCTCATCTGGGCATCGGTGACCGCTACCACGTGCTGGGCCAGTCGTGGGGCGGCATGCTCGGCGCCGAGCACGCCGTGACCAGGCCCGCTGGACTGCGGTCGCTGGTCATCGCGGACTCGCCGGCGTCGATGGAGCTGTGGCTCGCCGCGGCCGGCGAGCTGCGCGGACGGCTCCCGGCCGACGTGCAGGCGACGCTGCTCCGCCACGAGGAGGCCGGCACCACCGACTCGGAGGAGTACACCCGGGCCACCCGCGTCTTCTACGACCGCCACGTCTGCCGCATTCCCTGGCCCGAGGAGGTCGCGCGGACATTCGCGGCGATGGACGAGGACCCGACCGTCTACCACACGATGAACGGGCCGAGTGAGTTCCACGTGGTCGGGACGCTGAAGGACTGGACCATCATCGACCGGCTGGACCGCATCGCCGTGCCCACCCTGCTGATCTCCGGAGGGTATGACGAAGCCACTCCCGAGGTCGTCCGGCCGTACGCCGACGGCATCGCCGACGTCCGATGGCAGATCTTCGAAGATTCCAGCCACATGCCGCACGTGGAGGAGAAGGACGCCTGTCTCAAGGCCGTCGCCGCCTTCCTCGACCAGCACGACTGAGCCCGACGAGCCGCGCGAGCGGCACGACCGAGAGGCCCCCGCCCCATGTCCTCAGAGACCCTCCGCTCTTTCGGGTACGAGCAGGAGCTGAAACGCTCCCTCAGCCTGGCCGACCTGATGATCTACGGCCTGGTGTTCATGGTTCCGATCGCGCCGTTCGCCATCTTCGGCGTGGTCTTCAACGGCGCCAAGGGCATGGTGCCGCTCACGTACATCATCGGGCTCGTCGCGATGCTGTTCACCGCACTGAGCTACCGCGAGATGTCGCGGGCCTTCCCGATCGCGGGCTCGGTGTACTCCTACGCGGGCCGCGGCATCAACGACAAGGTCGGCTTCCTGGCCGGCTGGGCGATCCTGCTCGACTACCTGCTGGTCCCCACCCTGCTGTACGTCGTCAGCGCCGCGGCGCTGACCTCGCTGCTGCCGGGCGTGCCGCAATGGATCTGGATCGTGGCGTTCGTCCTGGTCAACACGGTCGTCAACTACCTCGGCATCGAGTCGACGGCGCGGCTCAACCGGCTGTTCCTGCTGCTGGAGATGATCGTGCTGGCGCTCTTCGTGGCATTCGGCATCGCGGCGGTCGCGGCGAACAAGAACGGCGCGCACTTCTCGTTCGATCCGCTGCTCAAGCCGCACCTCGTCACGCCCGGCCTGATCTTCGGGGCGCTGTCCATCGCGGTGCTGAGCTTCCTCGGCTTCGACGGCATCTCGACGCTGTCGGAGGAGGTCAAGGACGGCGACCGGCGGCTCGTCGGCCGGGCCACGGTGCTGTCGCTGTGCGCGGTGGCCTTGCTGTTCATCGTCCAGACGTACGTGGCGTGCCTGCTGGTGCCGCACCAGACCTCGTTCGCCGACGGCGACCCGACCAACACCGCGTTCTACGACATCGCCAAGACGGCGAGTGGCGCCTGGCTCAAGACGACCGTCGCGGTCGCCTCGGCGCTGGCCGCGGGCGTCGCCAACTCCCTCGTCGCGCAGGCCGCCACCTCGCGCCTGCTCTACAGCATGGCGCGCGACCGCAAGCTGCCCGCCTTCCTCGCGCACGTCCACCCCACGAGGAAGATCCCCGAGCGCGCCATCCTGTTCGTTTCGGGGCTGTCGCTGATTCTCGGGCTGACGTTCGTGGGTCAGGTGGACCTGCTGTCGTCGCTGGTCAACTTCGGCGCGCTGTTCTCCTTCCTGCTGCTGCACGTCTCCGTGTTCGTGCACTTCGTGCTCAGGAACAAGAGCCGCCGCTGGCACCTGCACCTGGTCGCCCCCGCCGTCGGCTTCTTGATCATCGGCTACGTCCTGGTCAACGCCGACACGCGCGCCAAGATCGGCGGGATCATCTGGCTGGCCGTCGGCGCGGTCCTGCTCGTCTTCTACCGGCTGACCGGCCGGGGCACCGAGCTCTCCCTGGAGGACTGACCATGCACATCAAGCGGACCGAGACGCACACCGCCTGGGACCGCACGCTGGCCCCGATCGCGACCGTTGCGCCCGGCGACGAGATCATCGTCGAGACCGCCGACGCGAGCGGCGGCCAGCTCACCGCCGGCTCGACCGCCGCCGACGTGCCCGGCCTGGACTTCACCCGCGTCAACCCGGTCACCGGCCCGTTCGCGGTCGAAGGCGCGCGGCCGGGCGACGCGCTCGTGGTCGACATCCTCGACGTGGAGGTCGGCTCCTGGGGCTGGACCGCCTGCATCCCGGGCTTCGGCCTGCTCGCCGAGGACTTTCCCGATCCCCACCTGCGTGTCTCCACCATCGCGGACGGCCGCGCCGAACTGCTGCCCGGCGTCTCGGTGCCGGTCGTGCCGATGATCGGCACCATCGGTGTGGCGCCGCCCGAGCCTGGACCGCATCCGATGGTGCCGCCGAGCCGTTGGGGCGGCAACCTCGACGTGCGCCACATCGGTCCCGGGGCGCAGCTCAGGCTACCGGTCGGCGTCGAGGGCGCGCTGCTCTCCCTCGGCGACGCGCACGCCGCGATGGGCGACGGCGAGGTGAGCGGCACGGGCGTGGAGACCGACGCGACCGTACGGCTGCGGATCGGCCTGCGCCGCGACGCGGCGCCGGGGACACCGGTCATCGAGACGCATCCGCGCACGCACCGCACCGGCGCGGCGCTCGCGACGACCGGCGTCGGGCCCGACCTCATGGCCGCGGCCGTGGAGGCCACCCGCGCGCTCGTGGCGGAGATCGCCGGCCGCACCGGGCTGGACCCGGCCGACGCGTACCTGCTGGCCAGCGTCGCCGCCGACTTGAAGATCTCTGAGGTCGTGGACGCGCCGAACTGGGTGGTGTCGGCGCATCTGGAGCTCGCCCACCTGGGCTGAGGGTTCAGCCGAGGTGGAGCGTCACCGACGCCTCCGTCTCCTCCTGGACCACGCTGTAGCCCTCGTCGCGCAGCTGGGAGGTGAACCGGTCGCGTGGCCCGCCGTCCGGCACCTCGACGCGTGCCCGCGCCGCCGGGGAGTAGCGCCGGCGGATGGTCGTCCCGTCGTACTGGTACAGCCCCCACTGCGCCCACGGCACGTCCGGCGCCGGGTCCTCGTGCTGCATCCAGGCCATCCAGACGTCGCCGTGGACGTACCAGCAGTGGATCGCGCCCTTCCGCCAGGCGCCCCGGTGACGGATCCAGACCCAGGGGTTCCGAGCCTCGACCCGATGAGAGCCGGACGGATAGTGATCAAGCTGACGGGCATCGTGCATGATCAGGCATTCTCGAACACAAGTTCGAATGATCGCAAGTTTACCCTGGTCAAGAATTGATCCGTGTCGTTCGACGGATCGAAGTGACGATCGGCGCGCGTCCTCCACGGTTCCACCGGTCTTTCGGAACGGCCGCGTCGAACCGGCGCGGCGACCGCGACAGGTGGGCCGAACGGGCGGCCGGCGTCGCGCCTACGGGCCCGTCACCCTGCCGTTCACCGCGAGGACGGCCGCCGCGCACGCGGCGCCGACCTCCTCGATCGTGGGCGCCGGAACGTCCTCACGCGCCGGTTCCGGACGCAGGTCGGCCGGCTCGCCGATCAGCGTGACGCCGCTGTCCAGCAGGTCGGCGACGTCCTCGGCGCTCCAGTCCGCGACGCACGACCGCCAGTGCGCCGGGATCGCGATGCGCGGCCCGCGCTCGGCGCGCGGCTGGAAACCGTCGGTCAGCACGGCCTCCCGCAGCCGCCGTGCCCGGTCCGGGGACCAGCCGGCCGACGCCAGCGCGGCGTTGAGCGAGGTCAGGACCACGGCCTCGGGCGCGGTCAGCCCGGTGTGCACGGGCCGACCGGCGTCGTCCGTACGGAACGTGAAACCGGGCACGCCGATCGCCTCGGCGAAGCGCGTCCACAGCAGTTCCGGCGGACGGCCGGGGCTGGTCACCACGCGCACGCGGGACTCGCCCACCTCGCGCGCCCAGCGCCGTACGAGACGGCCGATCGCGAACGCCCGCCACAGGTGCAGGCCGGCGTCTTCCTCGATCCGCGCCGCCGGCATGCGGCGCTGCTCTCCCAGCATGTCGAGGTACCGCTCGAACCCCAGGCGCCGGCCGTTGCGCACGTGCTGCTGCCACAGCGACGGCAGCGTCCGGCTCAGGCTCCGCGCGGTCACCACGATCTCGACATCGCCCACGGCCAGCCGGTCGAGCAGCGTGCGGATCGCCGGTGCGCGGATCACCGAGAGCGCCTCCGCGGACAGCAGCACCGTCCCCTTCGTGCGGGCGACCTGGCGTTCGAGGGTCTTCCACGCGCCCTTCTCCGCCGCGGCCCGCTGCTCGGACACCCAGGGGTACTCCGGCCCGAGCAGGCCGTAGGAGGCCCATTCGTGGTTCTCCGTACGGCGCCGTCGCCGGCCCGCGGGCGCCACCGGGTAGACGACGCCCGCCTCGGCCAGCTCCCTGGCGCCGCTCGCGATGAGCTCCTGGAGGTAGGTCGTGCCGGACTTCTGCAGGCCTATGTGCAAGATCAAGCGGGATGCCATCGGCCACCGTTCGCCGCAAAGGAATGGTCAAGGGATGGCAAACGACCCTAGACGTCGCGCGATCGGTCGCCGTTGCCGTGCCGGAATCACCGGGTGAACAGCTCGTGACCAGAACCGGACGCCGGGATGAGAGTTCGCTCGACGTCGTCCGCGTGTCTCCTGGTGAGAGAGAGGAGGCCGCCGATGATCCGTGAGAACCCGCCGGTACTGTTCCGCGCGGCCCACGTGCTCACGCTCGACGGACCGGAGGCGGAGGCGTTCGCCGTGGACGGCGACCGGATCCGCGCGGTCGGCGACCTGGCCGCGCTGCGCTCGCGCTTCCCCGGCGCCCGCGAGGTCGACCTCGGCGCGTCCACGGTCGTCCCCGGCCTGCACGACGCCCACGTCCACCTCGTGAACACCGCCGACGACCTGCTGCACCTGGACCTGTCGGCGGCGGCGGTGAGCGGGGTGGAGGACCTGCTGGACCGCGTCGGCGCGCGGGCGCGGACGACCGAGGCCGGGGCCTGGATCCGCGGCGGCCGGTACGACGACGCCAAGACCGGGCCGCTCACGCGCTGGGACCTGGACCGGGTCGCGCCGGCCAACCCGGTGATCGTCGTGCAGGTCGCCGGGCACTGGGGCGTCGTGAACTCCCGCGCGCTGGACGCGCTGGGCATCGGCGAGACCTCGCCGCCTCCGGCCGGCGGCCAGTACGGCCGCTCTCCGGACGGACGCCTGGACGGGCGGCTGATCGAACGCGCGCTGATGAACGTCGTCTATCCGGGGACGGCGCGAGGTGGTGCGGCGCTGCCCGCCGCCTCGCCGGAGGACCGCCTGCGCGGCCTGGAGCGCGCCGTCGGGCGATGGCACGCCGCGGGCCTCACCTCGATCTGCGACGCGCTGGTCGCGCCGTCGGACGTGGACCTGCTGCGGCGGGCGCGGGAACGTGGCCTGCTGACGCTGCGGGTCGGCATGCTGCTGTCCATCGACCACTACGACCGGGCGCGCGCCCTGGGCGTCGGGAGTGGCTTCGGCGACGACTTCCTGCGCTTCGTGGGGGTGAAGGCGTTCGCGGACGGCGCGGTCGGCGGCCGTACGTGCCTGCTGTCCGAGCCGTACGCCGACGGCGGCGGCCACGGCATGCAGACGACCTCCACGGAGGAGCTGTTCGAGGCGGTGGCGACGGTGCAGCGGGGCGGCGACCGGATCGGCGTGCACGCGAACGGCGACGCGGCGATCCGCCTGGTCCTGGACGCCTTCGCCGCCGCGCGGCGGGACTTCCCCCGGCCGGGCCTGCGGCACCGCGTCGAGCACTGCTCGGTCGTGGACGAGGAGATCCTCCTGCGGATGAAGGAGCTGGAGGCCATCGCCGTCCCCTTCGCGGGCTACGTCGCGTACCACGGGGACGCGCTGAACCGCTGGTACGGGCCGTCACGCACCGAGCGGATGTTCGCGCACCGGTCCTTCCTGGACGCGGGCGTGACCGTGGCGGGCTCCTCGGACCACCCGTGCGGCCCGTACGAGCCGCTGGTGGGCATCCAGTCGATGGTGACGCGGGAGGGCCTGGACGACGGGGCCCCGGTCGGCGTCTCGCAGCGGGTGAGCGTGGAGGAGGCGCTGCGCGTCTACACGATCGGCTCCGCCGAAGCGGACGGCGTGGCCTCCACCCGCGGACGCCTGGCGCCCGGGTACGCGGCCGACTTCGTGGTCCTGGGCGAGAACCCGCTGACCGCCGACCCACACGGCATCGCGTCCATCCCGGTACACGCCACGTACGTCGCAGGCCGATGCGTCCACGGCGGCGTTTGATGGCCGCGCTCGCGGTCAGCCGACGAGTTCCAGAGCGAGGGTCAGGCCGGCGGCGTGGCGTTCCTCGGGGGTGGTGTCGGTCTCCGGGAGGGCGAACATCGCGGCGTTGATCGAGGCCAGGGCCATCACGCACTTGAGCTGGGCGAGGGCCGGGGCGTCCCGGTCGGTCAGCAGGCGGACCATCGTGCGCATCCGCTCCGAGAGCTCGCCGCCCACGGTCAGCTCGCGCATCGAGCGTACGTCCTGGAGCAGCCGCCGCATGCCCGGCGGGCTGTCGTGCGCCAGGCGGGCGTAGCGCTGCACCAGTTCCCTGCGGGTCTCCGGGGTGCGGGGCCGTTCACGGAACCAGGCGATGATCGCGTCGATGTCGGCGATGAGGCCGTCGAAGAGGCTGACGACGATGTCCTCTTTGCTGTTGAAGTGGTAGTAGAGCGCCGCCTTCGTCACGTGGAGACGCTCGGCGATCTGCCGCAGCGAGGTCTTCTCGTAGCCGTGCTCGGCGAACAACTCCAGAGCGGTTGCCTGGATCCGCTCGCGAGTGTCGCTCCGGCGCTCGCCCATCGCCCGCCTCACCTGCCTTACTTGACGCCCGGTTAGTTGGTAGCTTACCGTACGGCAAGTAAGATTGCTATTTGGTGGAACGGGGTACCTCATGTCGTTTCGGGGAGGGGTGGACCAATGACGGCCACGGACACAGCGGAGATGGCTCCGCCGGGTACGGCGGCACCCCCGAGGAGCACGCGATCGATCTACATCGCGATGGTCGGCCTCATGCTCGGCATGTTCCTGGCCATGCTCGACAACCTCATCGTCGGCACGGCCCTGCCGACCATCGTCGGGGACCTCGGCGGCCTCGCCCATCTCTCCTGGGTCGTCACGGCCTACGCGCTCGCCACGGCGGCGGCGACGCCCATCTGGGGCAAGCTCGGTGACCTGTACGGCCGCAAGGGCATGTTCATGTCCGCGATCGTGGTGTTCCTGGCGGGCTCGGCGCTCTCAGGCCTGTCGCAGAACATGGACGAGCTCATCGGGTTCCGCGCGCTGCAGGGCCTGGGCGCCGGCGGTCTGATGGTCGGCGCGATGGCGATCATCGGTGACCTGGTCCCGCCGCGCGAACGTGGCCGCTTCCAGGCGCTGATCGGCGGCATGATGCCGGTGGCGTTCGTCGGCGGCCCGCTGCTCGGCGGATTCCTGACCGACCACCTCAGCTGGCGCTGGGCGTTCTACGTGAACCTGCCGCTGGGCGCCGCCGCGCTGCTGGTGACCGGCCTGGGCATGCGTCTGCACACCCAGCACATCAAGGCCAAGATCGACTTCATCGGGGCGTTCCTGCTGACCGTCGGCGTCGTGGCGCTCACCCTCGTCGCGAGCTGGGGCGGCACGGAGTACCCCTGGGCCTCCTGGCAGATCATCGGGCTCGCGGTCATCGCCGTCGTCGGGCTGGTGCTCTTCGTGTACGCCGAGAGCAGGGTGTCGGAGCCGATCCTGCCGCCGCGCCTGTTCCGCAGCCGCAACTTCACCGTCGCGCAGATCCTCAGCTTCCTGGTCGGCGCCGCGATGTTCGGCGCGGTCAACTTCCTCCCGCAGTACATGCAGTACGTCCGGGGCGCCTCGGCCACGGCGAGCGGCCTGCTGCTCCTGCCGCTGATGTTCGGCATGCTCGTCGTGATGCTGACCACCGGCCAGCTCATCACCCGCAACGGCCGCTACCGGATCTACCCGATCATCGGTGGCGCGATCCTGACCGTCGGCATGCTCATCCTCCTCCTGCTGAAGGTGGACACCACCACGGCGGCGAGCTCCGCGCTGACCGTCGGGGTCGGCCTGGGCATGGGCTTCATCATGCAGAACACGATGCTCGTCACCCAGAACAGCGTCGAACTGCGTGACATGGGCGCGGCCAGCGGCTCGGTCACCCTCTTCCGTACGATCGGCGGCTCGCTCGGCGTCGCGCTGCTCGGTTCGATCTACACGAACCGCCTTGAGCACACCCTGACCGATCAGCTCGGCTCCAAGTCCGGCGGCTCGCTGACCGCCGGCGGTGTCAACCTGTCTCCCGCGGCCCTGCACAAGCTGCCGCAGATGGTGCAGGACGCGTTCAACCTGGGCGTTACGAACGGCGTGCACGGAGTGGTCGTCGGCGGGGCCGTGCTGGCGTTCGCCGGGTTCCTGGTCGCCTGGCTGATCCGCGAGGTGCCGCTGCGCGGAAGCGGCCCGGCGGCCGCCCCCGCCGCCCCGGCGGCTCCGGCCGCCGCCTCGGCCGCGCCCGCGGCTCCGGTCGCGCCGGGTGCTCCGGTCGCCTCGGCGGCCGGGCCCGTGCCGGGCGCACACGCTCGGGGCGGGGGCCGTCACGCGGCCCCGGCGACCGGCAGCGTGATCCACGGTTTCGTCGGCAGCCCCGACGGCGTCCCGTCGACCCGGGCGGTGCTCACGCTGATCGACATCCAGGGCCGCCAGCTCGGCCGCACCTCCGCGGGAGCGGACGGCCGGTACGAGCTGGCCACGCCGGGGGCGGGGACGTACGTCCTGGTCGCGTCGGCCGAAGGCCACGAGCCGCAGGCGAGCACGCTGGTGGTCGGCAACCGGCCGGTGGAGTTCGACCCGGTCCTGGAGGGTTCGGCCGGGCTGACCGGCCTGGTCCGCGACGCGAACGGCGAGCCGGTCGCGGACGCCCGGGTGGTCGTGGCCGACCTGCACGGCGAGGTCATGGCGACCGGCACCACGGGCGCCGACGGCGGATACTCCTTCTCCGGGCTGCCCTCCGGCACCTACACGCTGGCGGTCAGCGCGGCGGCGCACCGCCCGGCCGCGGTCCCGGTCGAGCTGGACGGCGCGCGCACCCACAAGGAGATCGAACTGCCGGCGGGCGCCCGCATCGGCGGCACGGTCCAGGCGGAGGGCCGCGGCCCGCTGTCCGACGCCCGGGTCACGCTGGTGGACGCGCAGGGCAACGTCGTGGCCGTCACGACCACCGGCCCGGACGGCACGTACACCTTCGGCGACCTGTCCAGCGGTCAGTACACGGTCACGGCCTCCGGCTACCCACCGGTCGCCTCCGCCGTGGTGCTGAACGGCAAGGACGAGGAGGCGCACGACGTCTACCTGAGCCACGAGCCGACCGTCTGACCCGGACGCATCCGGCCTGACTCACGGGCGACCGCCGTCGACGGCGGTCGCCCGTCGCGTTTCAGGAAAGGTCGAACCGGTCGCGCGCCCGGACCGGCTGTTCCTCGTCGGTCGAGAGGAGCAGACGGAGTCCACTGCGTCCCGGACGGGAGGTGGGTGCTCGGTCAGGGGGCGACGGCCTGGGCGACGCACTCGCGCAGGAGGGCCCGGCGGCGGTCGTGGTCGGTGGCGGGCTCGTCCGCGGTGGCGGTGTAGAAGGCGCTGGCCGGGGACCAGGCGCAGGCCATGGCGATGACCAGGGCGACCAGGTCGAGGGGGTCGCCCTGACGGAGCCGTCCGGCGGCCTGGGCGGCGGCGATGGCGGTGAGTTTCGGTTCGTCGTCGGGGGTGTCGGTGAGGCGTCCTGCCGGACGTCGTTCCAGCCGCAGCCAGGCCATGAGGCGGACGAGTTCGGGATGGCGCAGGTTCTCGTCGTACATCCCCACGGCCCAGCCGGGCAGGTCGTCGGCGTCGAACGCGACGGCACTCATGAGCCGGTCGGCGTGGTCGGCGATCACCGCGTCGAACAAGCCGTCCTTACTGCCGAAGTAGCCGTACACCTGGGCTTTGTTGGTGCGGGCGGTGGCGGTGATGCGGTCGATCCTGGCGCCGGCGATCCCCCGCTGTGCGAACTCCTCGGTGGCCGCGTCCAGAATCCGGCGCCTGGTCGCGGCGCCCTTCGGCGTGGTCGGCAGTTCGGGCATGACCGCAGCTTAACAGACAGACTAGTTGGTTTGCTTCACGTCCGAGCGCGCTCTACGCTGAAAAACAGACCGAATAGTCTGTTTGGAGGCTTCCATGCGTACCACCACCGGCTGGATGACCGCTGAGGGCACCACCGCGCTGCGGCGCGTCCGGCTCGAGCGCCGCGACCTGCGCGACGACGACCTCGCGGTCCGCGTCGACTACTGCGGCGTGTGCCACAGCGACCTGCACCGGATCGGCGGCCTTCTCGGCGAGGGCGCTCTGGTCCCCGGCCACGAGTTCACCGGTACGGTCACCGCCGTCGGCGCCGCGGTGACCGCGTTCTCGGTGGGCGACCGGGTCGCGGTCGGGACCGTCGTCGACTCGTGCGGGGTCTGCGAGATGTGCCGGATCGGACAGGAGAACTACTGCTACGAGGGCCCCGTCACCACCTACGGCGGGACCGACCGCGTCGACGGCACCAGGACCCAGGGCGGCTACAGCCGCGAGTACGTGGTGCGCGACCGGTTCGCCTACCACCTGCCGGACGGGCTCGGCCAGGCCGCCGCCGCCCCGCTGATGTGTGCCGGGATCACCGTCTGGGAGCCCCTGCGCGCGGCCGGGATCGGGCCCGGGAGCAGCGTCGCGGTGGCCGGCCTCGGCGGGCTGGGGCACCTGGGGGTGAAGCTGGCCGCCGAGCTGGGCGCCGAGGTCACCGTCCTCAGCCGCACGCCCGCCAAAGTCGGCGACGCCCACAAGCTCGGAGCGGCCGAAACCCTCGTGACCACCGACGACCGGCAGACTCGGCGGGCGCGCGGCCGGTTCGACCTCATCCTGGACGCCATCCCCGTCGCGCACGACCTGTCCCCGCTGCTGCGCATGGCGGCCCTGGACGGCACCCTCGCCCTGCTCGGCTATCCCCTGGAGCAGGCGGTCCGGATCCTCGACCTGGTCCAGGGCCGCAAGAGGCTGACCTCCTCGGGCACCGGCGGCCGCCGCCGCACCGCCGAGCTGCTGGACTTCTGCGCCGACCACGCCATCGCGGCCGACGTCGAGGTACTGCCCTCGGCGCGCGTCCAGGAGGCGCTCGACCGCCTCGGCCGCGGCGATGTCCGCTACCGCTTCGTGCTCGACCTGTCCGACCTCGACCGGCCCGCCGACTCATGAATCCCGGCCGCATGACAGGCCCGGCCGAGACGGGAGGCCTTGCGGGCGGCGCTGCGCGGCGCGAACGAGGTGCTCCAGATCGGCCTGGGGCGGCGGCCCCGGCTGCTCGACCCCGTCTCAGGGCTGGATGTTCTCCAGGTCCTCGAGCAGGCCGGGGTGCGTCGGCTGCCACCCGAGGACGTCACGGGTGTGGGCACTGGACGCCGGCTGGTCCATCGCGAAGATCGGGCCGAACGGGCCGAAGGTCTCCTCCGGCACCGCCTCGACCGGCAGGCCCAGTCGCCGTCCGACGACCGTCGCGATGTCTCGCACCGCGTCGCCCTCGTCGGCGACGGCGTGCCAGCACGTGCCGGGCGGTGCCGACTCGAGGGCCAGCCGGAACAGGACCGCTGCGTCGAGGGCGTGCACGGCCGGCCAGCGCTGGGTGCCGTCGCCCGGGTAGCCGGCCACTCCGGAGCGGCGCGCCGCCTCGGTCAGCAGGCCGGCGAATCCGCCCCTGCCCTCGTTGTGAACCGTGCGCGGCATGCGGACCGCCGTGGCGCGGACACCGCGCGAGGCCAGCTCCAGCAGGGCGTTGACCGAGCGGCCTCGACCACCCACCGGTCCGTCGGTCGGCAGCGGATCGGCTTCGGTGGAGGGGCGGCCCGGTACCCAGGGCGTGCCCGAGACGGTGACGATCGGGCGGTCGCTTCCGGTGAGTTCCTCGCCCAGCGCGGCGAGGGCGGCGCCCTCCTGGGCGACGCCCTGCGCGAGCGCGTCCGGATCGCCGTAGTCGCGGCTGAAGGCGAGGCTGATCACGCCGTCGGTCTGCGCGGCGCCGGCGCGCAGGACGTCGAGGTCCGCGATCTCTCCTCGCAGCGCCTCCGCGCCGGCGTCCTTGAGGGCCAGCGCGGAGGCGTCCGAGCGGGCCAGTGCGAGAACGGTGTGGCCGTTGCGGAGTAGTTCGGCGACGACGGCGGAGCCGATGGTGCCGGTACCGCCGGTGACGAAGACGTGCATGAGGCTCTCCCGAAGTGATGGGACTCTTGTCCCATCACCGTAACAGGCTGACGGGACTCTTGTCCCATCACCTATGATGGCGACATGGCTCGATGGCAACCGGGGGCGAAGCAGCGACTCGTCGTCGCGGCCGTCGACCTGTTCGCCGAGCAGGGGTACGACGCCACCACGGTGGCGCAGATCGCCGAGCGCGCCGGAGTCACCAAGAGCACCTTCTTCCGGCACTTCTCCGACAAGCGTGAACTCCTGGTCGCCGGCCAGGAGACCCTGAGCAGGCTGCTCGCGGAAGGGATCACCGAGGCGCCGGCGAGCGCCAGCCCGCTCGAAGCGGTCGCAGCCGGCCTCGATCGCGCGTCGAGCTCAATGGGGCCGGCGAACCGCGAGCTCGGCCCCCGCCTCAAGGCGGCCGTGGCGGCCAGCACCGAACTCCAAGAGCGGGACGCCCTCAAAAGCGTCGGTCTCGCCGCCGCCATGACAGCCGCGCTCCTCGCCCGCGGCGTCCCTGACCCGACCGCGCATCTCGCGGCCGAGCTGGGGGTCCTCGCGTTCAAGCGAGGCTTCGCCCAGTGGTCCGACGGTGATCGTGATGACGGCAAAGGGCTCGCCCAGCACGCGCTGGCCGCCCTGGACGACCTGCGTGCGGCGACCGCGTCACTGGGCTGATCGGGGAGCCGATCTGTTCCGGCCGCTGGCGCACATTTCGCCCTCGTGATCTTCTGGTTTGCCGGGAGTCACGGTGAAGGTCATACGAAGCGGCGATTGTGAACGCGCCGGTTCCCTCGGATAGTCAGGCGAGTTGACTTCCTCCCTCTCGTGAGCGAGGGGGATTCCTACGGCTCGCGCCGTGGGGTTTCCTGCTTCTGTACCGACGGCTTCGACCGGGAGGAGTCCCGCCCGAGGTCTTACCGCGGCTCCACAGGCCGACACCGCCGGCCCGGCGGCCAGAATGTTCTTCGCCGCGTTCACGTCCCGATCGTGGGTCGTGCCGCAGCCGCACGTCCAGGTGCGGACGTTGAGGGGCATCGCCTCGGCCACGGTTCCGCAGGCCGAGCACAGTTTGGAGGAGGGGAACCAGCGATCGACCACGATCACCTCGCGGCCATACCATCGCGCTTTGTACTCGAGCATGCTGCGGAACTCGCTCCATGCGGCATCGGAGATGGCGCGGGCCAGATGGCCGTTTTTCAGCATGTTCTTGACGGTCAGGTCCTCGATCACGATCGTTTGGTTCTCACGAACGAGTCGAGTGGTGAGCTTGTGCAGGGCATCACGACGTCGGTCGGCGATCCGCGTGTGGATCCGGGCGACCTTACGCCGGGCCTTGGCCCGGTTGGAACCATCCCCTTTGGCCTTGCGGGACAGTTCCCGCTGCGCCTTGGCCAGACGCTTGCGGTCCCGGCGTTCATGCCGGGGATTGGTGACCTTCTCCCCGGTGGACAACGTCAGCAGATGCTCCAGCCCGGCATCCACCCCGACCGCGTCACCGCCCGCCGGGAGCGGCCGCACGTCGGGGTCTTCGCACAGCAGGGACACGAACCAGCGCCCCGCCGAATCCTGAGACACCGTCACCGTCGAAGGCTTCACGCCCTGCGGAAGAGGCCTCGACCAGACGATGTTCAACGGCTCTGCCATCTTGGCGAGGGTGAGTGTCCCCTCCCGGAACCGGAAGGCGCTAGCGCTGTACTCGGCGGACTTGCGGGACTTCTTCTTCGCCTTGAACCGTGGGTACCTGGCCCGTCCGGCGAAGAAGTTCGTGAACGCGGTCTGCAGATGCCGCAGCACCTGCTGCAGCGGAACGCTGGACACCTCGCTCAGGAACGCCAGTTCCTCGGTCTTCTTCCAGGCCGTCAGCATCGCGGAGGTGGCGTTGTAGCCGAGGCGTTCCCGCCGCGACTTCCAGGCCTCGGTGCGGGCCTCCAGCGCCAGGTTGTAGACCTTCCGCACGCACCCGAACGTGCGCAACAGCTCCGCCGCCTGCGCATCGGTGGGATAGAAGCGGTACTTGAAAGCACGCTTCACACGGGGGGCGGTCACAGAACGCAAACTATCGCGTCAGAGTGTGACCGTCTGTGGGTTTTCCGGCGCTGGACGCCGGATCGCCGTGACGGCGACCCGGCTATCCACGCCCTCCCTGCTCCGCAGGGGTCCGATTCCCTCCCCGCCCTGAAGCTGAAGGGCGGGGTTTCCTCGGAGGATTCAGATGACCGCCACGTACGTCGTGTCCGCCCTCGCCGAGCCCGTGGAAATTCTGGTCGACCGCTGGGGTGTGCCCCACATCTACGCGCGCTCGCCCGATGACGTGTTCGTCGCGCAGGGCTTCAACGCCGCGCGGGACCGGCTGTTCCAGATCGACCTGTGGCGGCGGCGCGGCCTCGGGCTGCTCTCGGAGGTCTTCGGCGCCGAGTACGTCGAGCAGGACCGCGCCGCCCGCCTCTTCCTCTACCGCGGTGACATGGCCGCCGAGTGGCCCGCGTACGGGCCGGGCACCGAGCGGGTGACCCGCGCGTTCGTCGCGGGGATCAACGCCTTCGTCGCCCTGTGCCGGGACCGCCGCGAGCACCTGCCGCCCGAGTTCACCGACCATCTCCCCGCGTACTGGGCGCCCGAGGACGTGGCGCGGATCCGCAGCCACGGCCTGTTCGCCAACCTCGGGGACGAGGTCGCGCGGGCGCTCACCCTGCGCGATCACGGCCCCGACGTGGAGGACCTGCGCCGCGTACGGGAGCCGGCGGGCCCGCTGCGCGTGCCCGAGGGGCTCGACCTTTCCGTCATCCCGGACGACGTGCTGCGCGTGTACCGGCTGGCGACGGGCGCGTCCCGCGCCGGGCTCGACGGCAGCAACAACTGGGTGATCGGCCCGTCCCGTACGGCCTCGGGGCGCCCGCTGCTCGCCAACGACCCGCACCGCGCCGTCACGCTGCCGTCGCTGCGCTACATCGCCCACCTGTTCGCCCCCGGCATCGACGTCATCGGCGCGGGCGAGCCCGCGCTGCCCGGCATCTCCATCGGGCACAACGGGCGGATCGCCTTCGGGCTGACGATCTTCCCCATCGACCAGGAGGACCTGTACGTCTACGAGACCAACGACCGCCACGAGTACCGCTACCAGGGCCGCTGGGAGCCGATGGAGCGGGTGCGCGAGACGGTCCCGGTGCGCGACGGCGACCCCGTACCGGTCGAGCTGTGGTTCACCCGGCACGGGCCGGTCATCCACGAGGGCGACGGGACCGCGTTCGCCGTACGCGCGGCCTGGCTGGAGCCGGGCATGGCGCCCTACCTCGGCAGCATGGACTACATGCGGGCGAGCGACCCGGAGGAGTTCGTCGCCGCGATGCGCCGCTGGGGCGCGCCGGGGGAGAACCAGGTGTACGCCGCGCCGGACGGCACGATCGGCTGGCGCCCCGCCGGCCGCGTGCCCCGGCGGTCGGGCTGGGACGGCACGCTGCCCGTCCCCGGCGACGGCCGGTACGAGTGGGACGGCTTCGCCGACGTGGACGAGCTGCCGTCCGTACGGGATCCCGAGCAGGGCTGGTGGGCCACCGCCAACCAGCGCAACGTGCCCGACGGCCACCCGGTCCTGGTGACCCGCGACTGGTACGCGCCGTTCCGGTACGAGCGCATCCGCGAGGTGCTCGCCGCGCGCACCGGCTGGACGGTCGAGGACTGCCTGCGACTCCAGACCGACTACGTCAGCCTGCCGGCGCGGCTGATCCAGCCGCTGCTGGACGGCCTGCGCGACGACGACCCGAAGGTCACGGCCGCCCTGGAGACGCTGCGGGGATGGGACGCGACGCTGTCGGCCGGTTCGGGCGCGGCGGCGCTGTTCGAGGTCTGGTACCGCCGCCACCTGCGGCCGGCCCTGCTCGAAGCGGCGCTGTCCCGGCTGGTCCCGGCGGACCGCCGCGCCGACGCGCTCGCCCGCGTCCTGCCCGCCGAGGACGAGGCAGCCGACCCACGCGTGGACCTGGACCTGCTGCTGTCACCCGGCGACCGCCTCGGCCCGCCCGGCACCCGCGAGCGGCTCATCCTGGCCACGCTCGCGGACGCGGTGGCCGACGTCGAGCGGCTCCTGGGCACGGACCAGGCCGGCTGGGCGTGGGGACGGCTGCACCGGGCCGAGCCTGCGCATCTCATCGAGGACCGCGGCGTCGGTTCGCAGCCGCGCGGCGGCAGCGGGGACACGGTCGGCGCCACCCCGTACACCCCCGACTTCCGCCAGTCGGGCGGCGCGACGTTCCGCCTGGTCGTGGACGTCGGCGCCTGGGACGCGTCGGTGGCGATGAACTCCCCGGGCCAGTCCGGCGTTCCGGACAGCCCGCACCACCACGACCTGTTCGGGAGCTGGGCCGCCGACGAGGCGTTCCCGCTGCTCTACAGCCGCGAAGCGGTCGAGCGCAACCTCGGCGACCGCATCATCCTGCGACCATCACCGGAGGACCGGTGACCGCCGCCCGCCCGCTGCTCTTCCTCGACGTCGACGGACCCCTGATCCCGTTCGGGGGCGGACCGGGGCGGAGCCGGGAACTCCCGGATGCCTCCGGAAACCCGCTCCTGGCCAGGCTCGACCCCGAGCACGGACGGCGGCTGCTGGCCCTGCCGTGCGACCTGGTGTGGGCCACGACCTGGATGGAGGACGCGAACACCGAGGTCGCTCCGCGGATCGGCCTGCCCGAACTCCCGGTGCTGGACTGGCCCGAGTCGGCCGAGGACGACGGCCGGCTGCACTGGAAGACGCGGGCTCTGGTCGAGCGGGCCGCCGGACGCTCTTTCGTCTGGGTCGATGACGAGATCGGTGCGATGGACCGCGCCTGGGTGGCGGCACACCACCGGGCCCCGGCTCTTCTTCATCGCGTCGACCACCGTCTCGGCCTCACCGGCGAGGACTTCGATGCCATCGCCCGATGGCTGACGCTCGAAGGGGAGGGCGCGTGCCCGGACTGGCGGAGCTGACCTACACGACGCTCGGCGGTGTGGTCGGTGCCGCCGCGTCCGGCTACCTGACCCGGCATCACGAGCGGCGCCAGCTCCGTGCGGCGGTGATGCAGCGGCTGCACGCGGTCGTCGAGGTCACCGCCGGGGTCCGTGACGTCGAGCTCGGCCGGCCGCCGGTGTCCCGTACCGCCGACGGGCGGCGGCGCCTGACCGACGTGCTCGGCGTCCGGGCGGTGCTCGGGGACGGCACCGACGCCGAACACGCGCAGCGGGAGGCGTTCGCCGGACTCACCGTCGCGGCACTCGCCGCAGGCGTCCCGCGGCGCGTCACCGACTTCGCGGCCGGATCCTGCGAGCGGACGCTCGAGTGCACCGTGATCGCGCTGGCCGACCGCCGTGTCGGCGGCGTGCTCGGCGACGACGCCGAGGAGCTCGTTCGGCGCGCCGACGAGTACCAGCGGTCGGCGGTCGGCCTGCTTCTGCACCGGCTGTGGCACCCGTGGCGGGCGCGGCCGGTCACCCGGCGCCGGATCCGTGACCTGCGGGTCGACGTGGGCGTTCTCGACCGGCACCAGCAGGCCGCACGGGAGGTGCTCACGCGGACCGAGCACGTCGAGCGGTTGTCCGCCGGTCTCGAACGCGGCCCGGTCGCGCCGTCCCGCACCGCGGAGGGCGGTGCGGCGTAGGCGGGGCTCAGCGGCTCCAGGCGGTGGCACCGGCGATCAGCGAGTCCGCCACGGTGTCGCGTACCTCGGCGTCCGACGGCATCGGGAGGCCGCGTGCGTCGGACACGCGGCGCAGGGACGTCATGGTCACGTCGTGCAGGCCGCAGACCGTGAAACGGTCGAAGGCGCTCATGTCCGGGTCGACGTTGAGCGCGAAGCCGTGGCTGGTGACGCCCTGGCGGATCCGCATGCCGATCGAAGCGATCTTGTGATGGTCGGGGGTCCAGACGCCGGCCAGGCTGCCGGCGCCCGGCGGAGTGTCGCGGCGGAGCGCGGGGAAGCCCAGCCGGCCCAGCGCGTCGACGAGGCCGTTCTCCATCCAGCGGACGATGTCGACCGGCCCGTGCCGGCCGATGTGCGCCACGAGGTAGCCGACGAGCTGCCCGGGGCCGTGGTAGGTCGCGAACCCGCCCCGGTCCACCTCGACCGTGCGGATCCCCAGGTCGGCGGGGAGGTCAGCGGTGGCCGTGCGCGGGCCGTACGTCACGATCGGCGGATGGCTCAGCAGGAACAGCCGGTCTCCGGCGAGACCCTCACGGCGCTCCTTCACCCATCCCGCCATCCGCACCCGCGCGTCCTCGTAATCGACCTCACCGAGGTCGACGCGTTCGAGCATGATCATCCTCCGGCGAGCTTGATGAACACCCGTCAGTATCGTCCGTGCTCAGGCATGGCGGGACGGGGGATCGATCCGGCGCAGGCCGCGCTCGGTGGCGGCGAGCACGCCGACGCCGTGACGGGAGGCCAGGGCGTTCACCATGCCGGTGGTGTGGTCCCGGCCCGCGGGCCGGCCGGTCTCGGCGTCCAGCCACACGACACCCGAGTCCAGGCCGACGGCCAGCCGGGAGCCGTCGGGAGTGAAGCACAGCGAGGCCGAGGCGGCTTCTCCCGGGGCACCGGCGATGTCGTCGTCGATCTGCCGATGCCAGGTGAGTTCGCCGGAGTGCGTCGAGACGGTGGCGACGAAGCCGCGATGGGCGCCCGGCGCGTGGCGGCCGTAGTCGGGGCGGACCCACGTCGCGAACCTGCGCCCGTCCGGGGTGAACGCGACGTCGGTGACGATCTCGGAGCGTCTCCCGGTGGGAAGCTCCTCCTCACGCTTGTAGCGGCGCCGGAGGTTCCCGTCGTCATCGACGTCGAGCACGGTCAGCCACCAGGTGCCCTGCATGGAGTTGCCCACCGCGAGCGGGGTCCCGCCGGGCGCGAACCGCGGCACCACGCTCCAGTCGCCGAAGCCCGCCACCTCGCAGACCGCCTCACCGCGGCCGACGTCGATCAGGCGCACACACTCACACGAGGGGACCACCAGATGGCGCCCGTCGGGGGACGGCACCGGCGTGCCGTACAGGTCGTCCGGGAGCGCCTCCGGGGGGATCTGGTGAACTCGCCGTAGGTCGGCCCAGTCCCGCAACCACACCGAGTCGCCGTCGGAGAAGGCCGGCGCGGGGCCCGCGCCGTACGGCCCCCGGACGGGCTTGCGCCCGCCCGTCCGGATGACCTCGACCGGCTCGATCGCCGGTGCCAGCCGCCACCGTACGAGCACCGTGCCGGAGAACATGGTGGTCAGCGCCTCCGGTCGATCCGGATGGACCGCGACCCGTCCCTGCGGGCCCACCGCGGCCTCGGCCGGAGTGAGTTCCACCGGGCGCCCGGACGCCTCGACCATGGCGATCAATCGTTGCCGCAGCCCGCGCGGGCCGTCCTCGCCGAGCAGGTCCGACGGCAGGGCGCCGAAGCGGTCGCGCAGCCCCGGGTCGGCGCCGCGTTCGAGCAGCAGCTCGGCCACCGGCACCCAGTCCTCATCGGCGGCGGCCCGCCGGGCGGCGTTGTGCAACGGCGTGCTCGGCCCACCGGTCCGCTGCGGAGCACCGGCCTCGACCAGCAGCCGTGCGATGCTCGGGTCGCCGGCCAGGTCCAGCGGCGTACCGCCGTTCGAATCGAGTGCGGCGGTGTCGGCGCCCGCGGCCAGGAAGGCCCGCACCACGTCCACGCGGTCTTTCTCGACCGCGACGTGCAACGGCGTCTGGCCGAAGAGGTACCGCGCCACCAGCCCACGCGGCCCGGCGGCGGCGAGGAGCTCCGCCACCTCGCCACTGGCCGCCCAGTGCAGCGCCCCGTCCCCGTCCTTCCGTACGGCGAGCGGATCCGCGCCGCGTTCGAGCAGCAGCCGGACCATCGGCGCGGAGTCGGCTCGCCACGTGGCCGCGATCAGCGGGGTGATGCCCATCCAGCCCCGGACGTTCACCGACTCCGGCTCGGCGTTCAGCAACTCCGCCAGCCGGTCCAGATCCCCGGCCTCCGCCGCTTCGATGATCGGGTGATCGTTCCGCAAGACACTCCTCACCGAAGCCGACGACCACCCGCAATCTATCGATGGATCAGCGGGCGTACGCGGCGGCGAGGGCGTGGAAGACCTCCTTCGGCTCCCACCGGATCTCGTCCAGGAACTTCACCACCCCGTACGAGGCGAGGTCGAGGTCCTCGCGCGGGTCCGGGCGGTGCGGCAGGCCGTACCCGGCGAAGGTGAACCAGAAGGCGGCGTCGACGCCCTCCTGCTCGAAGATCTCCCGTAGTTCCCGCAGGTAGGTGACCTGCTCGGACTCGTCTCGCACGTAGTCGCCGTCGATGCGGGAGGACGTGCGGTCGGCGATCATCCAGCCGGTGCCGCCGCGGGCGGCCGCGCCGCGGTACGCGCAGCAGCCGAACTCCGTGACCACGACCGGCTTGCCGCAGGCGAACCGCCGGCGCAGGTCGGCGCGGAACCCGGCGGCGTTCGACTCGTCCCGGTAGGCGTCGACGGAGACGATGTCGAACGGCGCCCAGTCGACGTCCTCCCACAGGCCCGACGCGTAGGTGACCTTCCCGCCGAACCGCCGCCGTACGGCGCCGGCCGCCTCGGCGAGGAAGTCGTTGACCTTCCGCGCGATGCCGGGGAAGGCGGCCACGACCTCCGGGGCGCCCGACATGACGCCGTGGATCCGCTGGTAGACGTCCTCGCCGGGCAGGAAGCCCGCCGCGAACAGGCTCAGCTCGCAACCGGTGACGAAGACGACCTCCGCGCCCCCGTGCCGCAGGTCCTCCGCGTGCCCGGCGCACTTCTCGAAGAGACGCAGCATCGGCTCGGGCGCCTGGTCGCAGGGGAACGGCGAGAACCAGACCTCCAGCCCGGCCTCGGCCGCGTACCGCCCGGCGACGGCCAGCCGCTCCGGATCGTCGCCGGTGACGCGTACGGCCTCGCAGTGGAGACGGTCGGCGATGACACGCATCTCCCGCCGTACGGTCTCGTCGTCGAACCGCTCACGTGACAGCCGGCCTCCCGGGCGGAACCCGGTGTCGTAGGTGATGCCTCCACGCATGAGTGCTCTCTCTCGTGTCGCTTGCGTACGACCAGCGTGGTCGAGCCCTCGGGCGTCCGGCAGATCGGTGTGTCCACGATTCGTAGGTACAAGTGTCCTAATTCGCAAATTTTTGGGTATCAGGTCGGCGTCCCTGACCAACGACCTTTGACGACTGTTTGCAGCCGACTGGTTGAAGCCGACGCCGAGCCGGCCGGGCGTCGACCGCCTCACCAGCGGACGTAGCCCCCTTGGAGGTAGTTCATGAGAGTCACCACCGCCGTGGTCCTCATCTGGCTCATCATCGGCGCCATCGCCGCCGGTCAGCGGCACTATTACAGCCACGGTCCGAGCAACTGCTCCCAGGCCGGCACGCTCCTCGTCACGATCGTCGCGGGCCCGCTCAACTACGTCGGAGTGAACCCGAAGATCTCCTGCAAGACGCCCGAACCCAGCAAGTGACCGTGGCCCTCCGTCGAGGCGAGGGCGGCGACCGCGCTCGGCCGCCCTCGCCTGACGGCGAAGCACCCGCTCGTCATCGGGTCAGGTCCCACAGCCGGACGCTCCGGTCCTCGGCGCCCGTGGCCAGCGAGCGGCCGTCCGGGCTGAACGCGAGCGCGTCGATCCGGCCCTTGTGCCCCACCAGAACGCCGAGCCGGGTGTTGGTGGCGATGCCGTTCAGGGTGACCTTGTGGTCCTGGCCACCGCTCGCGAGAGTGCGGCCGTCCGGGCTGATCGCGACGGCGTCCACGACCCCCTTGTGACCGGTGAACACGCCCATGCCGAGGTGGGTCCGTACGTTCCAGAGCAGGACCTTCTCATCCTCCCCGCCGCTGGCCAGCATCCGCCCGTCGTGGCTGAAGGCGATCGCGCGCACCGGCGCGGTGTGGCCGTTGAGCACCGCGGCCTGCGTCCACGACGCGGTGTTCCACAGGCGTACGGTACGGTCCAGCCCGCCCGCCGCCAGCAGGGTGCCGTCCGGGCTGAACCGCACCGAGGTCACCGCGTCGCGGTCATCGCGGAGCACGCGTACGGTCCGGCGCGACCGCAGGTCCCAGACGCGGACGGTGTGGTCCCGGGAGCCGCTGGCCAGATAGCGTCCGTCGGGGCTGAAGTCGACCGACCAGACCTCGGAGCGGTGACCGGACAGCACGGCGACCTGCCGGCCGGAGGACAGGTCCCACAGGCGTACCGTCCGGTCGTCGCCGGCCGTGGCCAGCAGCCGGCCGTCGCGGCTGAACCGCACGCCCTCGATCGGCGCCGTGTGGCCCGGTAACTGCGCCAGCTCGACACGCCGCGCCACGTCCCACAGGCGGACCGTGTGGTCCGACCCGGCGCAGGCGAGCGTCCTGCCGTCCGGGCTGAACGCCACCGAGAAGATGTTCGTGTCCGACTTCAGCCGCGTGGACGGGAAGTGGATGCCGATGTGCACGACCGGCGGCGCGGGTGCGGCCGCCGGCGCTCGGCGCGGGGAATGCCGGGGCAGCCAGATCGCGGCGGCGGTGCTCAGCGTGATCGCGAGGAGCAGGGCCAGCAGGAGCGGCGTACGCGGGCGGCGGCGCGGTGTCGTCTCCTGCTCCTCCTCCTCTGGCGGGGGCGGCGGCGCGGCGGGTTCGCGAGCGCCGCCGGCGAGGCGGGTCAGGTGCGCCGCGAGGACGTCGGCGGGCATGCGCATGCCGGGTTCTTTGGCGAGCAGGCCGGCGATGACGGGGGCCAGCGGCCCGGCCCGGCCCGGCGCCGGCGGGTCGGTGGTCAGCAGGGAGACGAGGACGGTGGCGACCGTCTCCCCGTCGAACGGCGGCTGCCCCTCGACCGCCGCGTACATCGTCGCGCCCAGCGACCACAGGTCCGACGCCGGCGTGGCGTCCGCGCCGCGCGCCTGCTCGGGCGCCATGTAGGACGGTGTGCCGAGCATGGCACCGGTCTCGGTGAGGACGGTGCCGCCGTCGAGCGAGGCGACCCCGAAGTCGGTGAGGACCGTACGGTCGCCGTCCAGGATGACGTTGCTCGGCTTGACGTCACGGTGCACGACCCCGGCGGCGTGTGCCGCGCGTAACGCGGTCAGGATCTGCGCGCCGATCTCCGCCACCCGCGCCGGCGGCAGCGGCCCGTCCTCCTTGAGCACCCGCGCGAGCGTACGGCCGCGGACCAGCTCCATGACGATCCACGGGCGGCCGTCGTCACGGACGACCTCGTGCACGGTGACGATGCCGGGATGGCTCAGGCGCGCGGCGGCACGCGCCTCACGGAGGGTGCGCGCCCGCAGCGCCACGACCTGCTCGTCGTCCAGACCGGCCGGGAGCCGGATCTCCTTGACGGCCACGTCGCGGCCGAGTGACTCGTCGTGCGCCCGCCAGACGACCCCGATGGCGCCTTCCCCGAGGACCTCGATCAGCCGGTACTTCCCACCGACGAGTCGCTCACTCCCCATCGTCACGCTCCGAGCGTAACCGGACGCGAAGCGTGCATCACGGAATCATCTGTTTTAGGTCGCGGGACCGCACCGCGATCAGGCGTTCGTCTATCTGATGACCAGGTGGGACTTCTCGGAGAGCCGGCAGCGGACCCTGTGCTTGCACAGTTGCACCTGCGTCACGGTCGCGCCACCGGAGTTCGCGTTGATGACGGTCTGGGCTCCGCGGATGAAGTTGGGGCTGTTGAACGGAGCGGAGACTCTGTTGTGGCTGCCATTACCGTTGTGCTGGTGGCCGCCTCCCTGGTACACGGCGGGTGCCACGGCGAGGCGCCGGATCGACGCCTGAGCCTCGGTCGCGGTCGTCAGGCAGCCCACGGCCGGAAGCAGAAAGACCATGGCGTAGAGCGCACCGCGCTCGCGGCGACCGAGCATTCTTCCTCCTGAGGGCGTGAGTGCGCTGCCGGTGATGGCGGTAGTACCCGCCGGCCGCCGGTGGCCACCCCCTTTGTACTCACCTATTACGAATGACGTTCCTGAGCATTTACTTGTGCGTCGTAGGCCTCCTGGGCGGCGCCGACCTCCTCGATGTGCCTTTCCGCCCAGTCCTTGATGGCCCGCATCACGGGCAGCAGGCTGACGCCGAGCGGCGTGAGTTCGTAGTCGACCCGTACCGGGACCGAGGGGGTGACCGTACGGGAGACCAGGCCGTCGCGTTCGAGTGTCCGCAGGGTTTGGGTGAGCATCTTCTGGCTGACGCCGGCGATGGTGCGGGACAGGTCGCTGTAGCGCTGCGGGCCGTCGGCGAGCGCGTTGAGGAGGAGGCTCACCCACTTGTCGCTGATCCGGTCGAGCAGCCGCCGGGCCGGGCACGTCGCGAGGTAGGCGTCGTAGGCGACACGTGCGTCCTGGCGTCGCTGGGCGGCCGTGCGGGTCGTCATGGCTCTCCTCCGCGTACGGTACGCACCTCCAAGTGCGTACTTTCTGGCAGAGAGTAGCTCTCCCTAGGGTCGTTCCAAAGCCTTCTTTCGAACGTGGGGAGATCTCATGCGGGCGGTCGTCATTCGCGGTTTCGGCGGGCCGGAGGAACTGCGGCTCATCGACGTGCCGGTTCCGGTCCCGGCGCGGGGCCAGGTGTTGATCCGGGTCGAGGCCGCGACGGTCAACGCGGTTGACGTGGCCACCCGTTCGGGCGCGCTCACCGAGGCGGGCCTGCTGCCGGGCCTGGTGCCGCCGCGCGAGGCGATCGGCATCGGCTGGGACGTGGCCGGCGTCGTCGAGCGGACCGGGCCGGGCGTCACCGGCCTGGCCCCGGGGGACCGGGTGATCGGCCTCTCCGACCGGCTCGATGTGCCGCTCGGCACGCAGGCCGACCATGTCGTCCTGGACGCGGACACCGTCGCCGCCGCGCCCGCCGGTGCGGCGCCCGTCGAGGCCGCGACGTTGCCGCTGAACGGGCTCACCGCGGTGCAGGCGCTCGACCGGCTCGACCTGGCCCGCGGCGGCACGCTGCTGGTCACCGGCGCCGCCGGGGCCGTCGG
Organism: Actinoallomurus oryzae; assembly: GCF_039541955.1. Lineage (NCBI taxonomy): Bacteria > Bacillati > Actinomycetota > Actinomycetes > Streptosporangiales > Thermomonosporaceae > Actinoallomurus > Actinoallomurus oryzae. The sequence continues at coordinate 92,798 of NZ_BAABHF010000021.1, forward strand.
AGGGTACGCGGTGCAACTCGCCGCCGCGCGCGGCCTCCAGGTGACGGCGGTCGCCGGCCCCGCCGATGAGGCGCTGGTACGGGAACTGGGCGCGGCGGAGTTCGTCCCGCGCACCGCGCGTCTGGGTGAGGCGGTCCGCACGCTGGTACCCGGCGGGGTGGACGCGGCGCTGGACGCCGCGTCGGTCGGCGTGGCCGCGCTCGACGCGGTGCGGTCGGGCGGGGCGTTCGCCGCGGTGGTCGGCGGTGCGGCGCCGGCGCCGCTGCGCGGCATACGGGTCTTCAACCACTGGATCCACGCCGACGGCGCTCGCCTGCGCGACCTGGCCGGCCTGGTCGAGGCGGGCGCGCTCACACTGCGAGTCGCCGGAACTCTGCCCTTGGCACAGGTCGCGGAGGCCCACCGTCGCCTGGAGAAGGGCGGTCTACGAGGCCGCCTCGTACTGACGCCGTGACCACCCAGGGGGGAGTCTCCCTGGGACCCCCGCTGTGGCTCCGCGCCCACGAAGCCTCAACGTCCCTTCCTGTGCGCAAAGGAGGTACGCCCAAGCCGTTCCCGGGGGCTGTTCGATCCGCACGCTACCGCGACGCGCGGTCTGAGGCGGTCAGAGATCGTGGTGCCAGTCGTTGCAGCGCATGAAATGGCCCTTGGGGAACTCGAATTCGTGCTCACCGGCGAACGTGAACCCGGCCTTGCGGCAGATCGCGTTGGACGCCGGGTTGTCGACGGACGGGTACGCGTGGAGACGGCGGTGGCGCTTCTCCGCGCGGGCCCGGTCGACGATCGCCGTGGCGGCGGCTCCGGCGATGCCGCGTCCCTGGTGTTCCGGCAGGACGTTCCACCCTGTCTCGTACACCGGCTCGCCCTGCCACTCGCGCTCCCAGTAGCCGATCGTGCCGACCGTGACGCCGTCGGGCAGGACCACGGTGAACATCCGGCCGGAACCCGGCGCGCCGAGGTCGAGGTAACGCTTGTGGCGCTCCAGGACCTTCTCCTCGGTCTCCGGGCCGCCCAGATGGGCCCAGATCTCCGGGGTGTTGAGCCGCCGCAGCAGATCCAGGTCGTCATCGGCCCACGGCTCGAGCGCTATCTCGATCATTGTCCTCACCTCAGGCCGCAGTCTGCCGTGGCCCTCTGACACTTCACCGACGATCACCAGGGGACGGTCCGGCCGAAGCGGTCGAGGAACTGCAGGCCAGGGGTCCCCTGCTGGGAGAGTATGACGTTCACCAGGTCGGGGATGCTGTCCTGGATGCTGAAGGGTGCGTCCGGGCCGCCCAGGTCCGTACGGATCCATCCGGGCGCCATGGCCAGCATCGTGCGTGAGGATCGGGGCTGCCGGGCCGCGAAGCTCCGCATGAACATGTTCAGCGCCGCCTTGCTGCCGCGGTAGACCTCTCGCAGTCCGGTCTCGTTGTTGCCGATGCTGCCCTGCCCGGACGACATCACGCCGATGATGCCCGTGGCCGGGACGAGATCCTGGAGCGACTCGATGACGCGCATCGGGCTCAGCGCGTTCGTGACCATGACGTCCGTGAACTCCTCGGTCGTCACGTCCCCGATCCTGATGTGCTCGTCGGCCGTGGTGACTCCGGCGTTGACGAACAGCATCTCGAGCGTCCTGCCTGCCAGGCGGTCGCGTAGCGCGGCGATCTGCGCCGGCTCGTTGATGTCCAGGGTCTCGATCTCCACCCGGCCGCCGGCGGTCTCGGCCAGATCGTGGAGCTTGGTTCGCGACGTGCCCGGTCGGACCGTGCCGATGACGTTCCAGCCCTTCTTCAGGAGCTCTTCCGCAATGGCGTGCCCCAAACCGCGCCCCGCGGCGACGATCAAGGCGGTGGGGGCCGAATCGGGAGTAGGCCCGTGGCCTGGTCTTTCGCTGGTTCCATGGTGACTCATGGCGGCGATGCTAGGATTTAGAGCGTGCTCGAAGTCAAACCGGCAGTAGTCAAACCGGCAGAAGTCAAACCGGCGTCCGGGGCCACCGGACGGAAGGCGCGGCCCACCGCCGTGCCCGCGGAAGGCGTGACCATCGCCGAGGCGGCCCGCCGCACCGGGGTGAGCGTGCACACGCTGCGGTACTACGAGCGCGCCGGCCTGGTCGTCACGCCGGTCGACCGTACGAGCGGCGGTCGCCGCAGGTACCGCGAGCTCGACCTCAAGTGGATCGTCATCTGCACCAAGCTGCGCGCGACCGGCATGCCCATCAGGGGCATCCGCCGGTACGCCGAACTGGTCGCCGCCGGGCCGGGCAACGAGGAAGAACGCCTCGCGCTCCTGGAAGCCCACCGCGCCGAGGTCCTGGCCAGGCTCGGAGAGATCCAGGAGAACCTGAAGATGATCGACCACAAGATCGAGGTCTACCGGGGCAGCCTCGCCGCCGGTGAGGCCGACCGGCTCTGGGCGCCCGCCATCACCGGTGCGGCCGAGAGCTGAGACCGTCACAGCTCGCGGCGCATGCAGACGCGTGGCCAGCGGTCCAGCCCGTACGCGGCCTCCCGTCGGCGGATCTCCCGGAGACCGGGTGTCAGTGTCACGTCGTTCAGGCGCCGGAATCCGCATCTCTCGTAGTACGGCGCGTTCCACGGCACCTCGGCGAACGTCGTGAGCGTCAGCGCCGGCAGGCCGCCGGCCGTCGCGACGTCCGCGACGTGGTCGAGGAGGGACCGGCCGACGCCGCGTCGCGCCGCGGCCGGGTGCACCGAGACCTGTTCGATGTGCATCGCCCCGTCCATGACCTCGGCGATCAGGTACGCGACGGGCCGGTCGGCGTCGTCCGCCGCGACCCACGCACGCCCCTCCCGCCGGTAGCCCGCGAGGACGTCGACCGGGAGCGGCTCGTCGTCGGCGATCTCGGGCATGCCGATGTCGCGGAACCACTTCCCGGCCGCGCGCTCGATCGCCCGCAGGACCGGCAACTCCTCGTCACGTACCGCACGGATGCGCATGCGGGTCATCGGATACCTCCGCGCCTGGAGAACAACGAGGCCAAGCCCACCGAACGCCAGATGGAGATCCTCGACGACCGCTGGGACACCGGAGGCCACTTCACCACACTGCTCTTCTACGCCCAACGCGGTCACGAGCCGAACTGGTTCAGGCAGCACCTGGGTGTCGAGTCCGAGGCATTAGTCATCAAGGTTTACGAAGCCCTAGCGGTGCCCGGTTTGCTCCAGCTCCCCGAGTATGCGCGTGCGCTGATAGCAGAGTCTGGCGCTGTTAACGTCGATGAGCGTGTAGCTGAGCGAATGTCGCGGCAGGCGCTCCTGACTCGCGAGCCTCCGCCCCTGCTGTGGGCATTGCTCACTGAGAACGTCCTCGACTGGCCGGTCGGAGGGCCCCAGGTGATGCGGAAGCAACTCGCCTACCTGCTTGAGGTCTCGGAGCTTCCGAACGTCGGGATCCGTGTTGTGCCGAGAGTCGCAGGTGCTCATTACGGCATGAACGGCAGTTTCAAAGTGATGACTGGACCTGCCGGGGATGTCGCCTATACCGAATCGCCAGGCGGAGGGCGACTCGTCCCGTCTCCGACGGAGGTGCAAAGGTACGTCATGCGATATGACCGTATTGGGCAGAAGGCGTTGCCTGTTGATCAGTCGCGCGACCTGATCGAGCACGTCATGGAGGCGATGAGTGAGCATCTCCGTCTGGCGAAAGAGCAGTCGTAGCGGTAATGAAGGTGACTGTGTTGAGGTCGCTGTCACCGAGAGGGGCGAGTCATCGTGAGCATGCCCGAGTGGCGGAAGAGCACCCGCAGCGGCAACCAGGAGGGTGACTGTGTCGAGGTCGCCGTGATGGAGAGCGGCGAGTGAACCGTCGATAGTGTGGGGCGCCGGCCGGTTGGGGCCGTTGGTGAACGGGCACGGCGCCTTCTCCGCAGTCCGCGCGTCACCTTTGGAAGTACGAGCCGTTATTCGCTCCGGCGGGCCTTGGTGCCTCGAAGCGCGTGACCGGAGGAGTCGATGCTGGGATGACGGCAGGGCGACCGATGCCCACACAGGACGACGTGCTCGGGTACTTCAACTCGCTGTCGAACTGGGGACGCTGGGGCGACGACGACGAACTCGGCACTCTGAACCACATCACCGACGACGTCCGGCTGGCGGCGGCGCGGGCCGTGCGCCACGGCAGGAGCGTGTCGTGCGCGTGGGAGGTCGCCGTACCGGAAGACATGGAGCGGTCGACGACGACGTGCCCGTGCGCCGCCGACATGCCGGGTGCCGAGCACATGCCGGCGCCCGGATTCCGCAACGACCGGCGCTGGGGCTTTTCGAACGAGCGGCTCGGCATCCTGTTCCACGGCAACACCATCACCCACGTCGATTCGCCGTGCCACATCTTCTGGGACGGCACGATGTACAACGGACGGTCGCACTCGATGGTCGACGCCGCGACGGGATCGGCGTGGGCGGCCGTCACGGCGGCGGCGAACGGGATCATCACGCGTGGTGTCCTGCTGGACGTCGCGCGGGTCCGCGACGTGCCGTGGTTGGAACCGGGGCAGGGCGTGTTTCCCGACGATCTCGAGGAGGCCGAGCGCCGCCAGGGTGTGCGGGTGCGATCCGGCGATGCGGTACTCCTGCGGACCGGCTATGGCCGCGCAAGGCACGAGGCCGGTGAGGCCGGCGGGTTCACGCAGGCCGGCTGGCACGCGTCCTGCCTGCCGTGGCTGCACGAACGGGAGGTCGCGCTGATCGGCGCTGACACCCCCCAGGACGTTCAGCCGTCGGGGTACGAAGACGTGTTGATGCCGGTTCACGCCGTGAGCCTCGTTGCGATGGGTCTGTGGCTGCTCGACAACTGCGACCTGGAGGCGTGCGCGACGACGGCCGCCGAACTCGGCCAGTGGGACTTCCATCTCGCAGTCGCGCCGGTCCGCTTCGCCGGTACGTCCGGCAGCCCGGTCAACCCGATCGCCACATTCTGACCACGGGACTCGCGCCCGACAGCGCCGGCACCCTCCACCGTCGGGCCCGCGTCCACCAACGCGCGGCGGGGATGCTTCGCCGGCCGGCCTCCGAGCATTGCTCATGTGCAGAAGCACGCCTCCCTGACCAGGGAGAAAGCATTTCTGGTGTGGGTTTCAGTGGTCGCGGAGTTCTCGCAGGATCGTCGCGCGGCGGGATGCGCCGTCGGTCCAGGGTAGGTCGCCGGTGATCGGGCGCAGGGCCTCGTAGGCGGCTCCCCGGGAGTCCCACCACAGTGCGCCGCGCAGCGCTCCCGCCAGCGCCCACAACCGCATGAGCCGGTTCCTCTCGTCTTCGGTCATCCGGTGTTGTGCGGCGGGATCGTTGAGCGAGCCGCCGGCGCGGCGCGCGTCCGTCAGCCAGCCGCGGACGCGGTGTCCCAGGTCGGAGTCGGCGGGCACGTCCACCTTTTCTCCGCGTTCGGCCGCTGACAGGGCTTCGGCCACGTCCGGGAAATGTGCGACGTCGAGCAGCTCGGCGAGGCGACGGACCTCCCGGACGATGATGGGCCGTCGCAGTGAGGAGGGGGCGGCGTCCAGGGCGTCGGCGAACTCCTCCTGCGTCGGGCGGTAGACGGCCGGGGGCTCGGCCGCGGTGAACCAGGGTTCGATGTGCGCGCTCGGCAGTGGGCCGTCGGGGAGGTCGGGCAGTGTCCCGATGATCTGACCGACCAGACGCAGCGCCGCGACGTGCGGGTGCATCAGGGGATCACGGTCGTCATTCGCCTCGAGATCCACGCCCGCGGCCCGCATCTGCGGAAGGAACCGGTCGAGTTCGGTTCCCCACCGGTACGCCGCGGTGCCGCCGGTGAACGCGGTCCGCAGCGTGCCCTCCTCACTGAAGGCGAAGTGGTCCTCGGCGTAGTCGTGGCGGAGCACCGACACCGCTTCGGTCCCTCGTGACATCGCGTTCAGCAGCCGGACATCGGATCCGTGAAACCCGTCCGGCTCGATGATGACGGTCCATTCGCCAAGGCTCAGCGCCTGCGCGATCGTGGGATATCCGGCGTCGTAAGACCTCGTCTCCTCCCGCGCGTCCGCCGTGGTGCGGGGCCGCATCGTGTCCTTTAATCCGCCCATGCGCAGCAGGGCCTCGGTCTCGTCGATGTCCCGGACGAACGTGAGGCAGTAGATCTCGCCCAGCATCTCTTCGTATCGGTCGAAATGACGTGCTGACATTCCTGGCATCCTTCATCGGGTCGATCGGGACGTCGCCTCGGCCAGTTCGGCGAGGACTTCGGAGGCGGTGACCGGGTCGAGGTCGCCGAAGGGCAGTCCGGTGCGTCGTGGCGTCCAGTAGCCGTCCTCAGGAAGATCGTCGAGCCGGATCTCTTCCAGCTTCTGGTCGGCGCTGTCCTCCACGCGGCCGATGACGATTCCGTGGTCCAGTTTGATGTTGACGTACCGGCCGCCGGGGACCTCGCGGAAGACGCAGAACTGGATTCCGGCGTCCATGGGCGAGCTGCGCCGCCAGCCGCGTCGTTCGAGTGCGAGTACGGCCTCGGGCGGGACGGTGACGCCCTCGAACCGCTCCAGCCGCCGGCCGGCGCGCTCGGCGTCGGTCAGGGTGCGCACCTCGCGGCCGAGCTGCGGGAACGGCTGGAGGATCTCGTAGTCGGCGAACAGCGTCGACCACGCCTTCAGCGCATCGCCCAGCTCCAGCGGGTGCGCGATGCCGACGCGCGCCGACTCGGGCAGCGTCAGCACGTCGTCGTCGACGTCGGCGAACGTCCGGTCCTCGGCCGCGCGGAAGGCGGTCGTCTTGCCGCCGTCCTCGCTCACCCACACCAGCCGCCGCGCGATGTGCCAGATCAGCGGATGCTCCACGATCAGGCGGCGGAACTCCTCGGCCGTCCAGCGGCGCCGGGCCACCATCGCCGACTCCAGCCGGCGGATCTGGTCGGTGGCGACCGTCCGCACGTCCTTCTTCAGCGTCGCGAACCGCTTGTACGCGGCGGGCGCCAGCTCCGGGTCGTCCTTGACGCCCGGCTTGGGCAGGGCCTTGCGGCGGGTGCCGTCCTCGTCGGCGACGTACGGCTTGAGCTCCTCGTCGAAGCCGACGAGGAAGCGGCGCGGCCCGTAGTCGAGCACGAGTCCGCCGTCGGCGTCCAGGCCGAAGTCGGGGACCAGCCGGTCGCCCAACTGCTCCGCCGTCAGGCCCAGCCCCTCGGCGACCTCCTCGATCTTCTCCTGTGCGCGGGCCTTCAGCCCCTTGAACTTCACCTTCTGCGCGATGCCGTGCAGGTGCATCAGCGCCACGTCCGTGCCGATCGCCGCCAGGACGTCCAGGCCCGCGACCGCCTTGGCGTGGCCGCCTTCCCCGGGCCACTTACGGATGAGCGGCGTCAGCCGGCGTACGGTGTCGTCGTCGCCGAGCCAGCCCAGCTGCGCCAGCGCCCATGCGTCCGCCGACGGCGCGTCGTTGCGGCGCCACTCCTCGAACAGCGCCCATGCGAACGCGGCCAGCGACCCGGCGTCGCAGGCCTCCTTGACGAGCCCGACGCCCGCGTACACCTCGCCGGCCTTGGACATGGCCAGCATCGTCAGCAGGTGGCGGACGGCGTCGGCCGGGAGCGCGTCGTCCCGGCCGCGGAGCCGGATCTGCGGCAGCGACCGCACGTCGGCCCACTCGCCGACCGCCGGTAGGCGTTTCGGCAGCAGTTCCAGCGGATCGATCGCGAGCATCGCCCGCAGGGCGTCCGCCGCCTCATCGCCGTGTGCGCGCGCCGTCGCCTCGACGGCCTTCTCGGCTCCGTGCCGTCCGGCCAGCAGGCGCAGCGCGGCCTCGGCCTCCCGGCGCGCGGCGGCGGGCCTGCCCAGCGCGGCCGGCACCAGCACCGGCACCGCGTCCACGCCATGCCGCTCGAACCAGGCGAGCGCGAGCTTGCGGCGTTTCGGCTTGGCCAGACCCGCGGCCATCACCCGCGCGACACCGGCGTCCAGGAACGGCAGCGCCCGATCGGCCAGACCCGCCGGGTCCTCCTCCGCCATGCGCCGCGCGACCGGCAGCGCGTCGACGCCGAACCGGGCCACGACCGGGCGCAGCCAGATCTCGGCCTCCCACAGCTGCGGGCGCCAGTCGGCCAGCAACGGGCGGACCTTCTCCACGGGGCCGTACGTGAGGACGCCGAAGCCGTACCCGTAGGCCTTACCGGCGCGGAACTCCTCGATCAGCTCGTCCCAGTCGTCGCTGGCCGGGACCCGGTGCCGCCCGTCGGTCTTCGCCCACTGCTCCTGCTCGCCGGGCTCCCAGCGCATCGCGGGCTCGGCGGGCGGAGTGAGCCCGTTGACGACGACCGGCTCGGCCGCCCTGGCGGTGCGCAGCCACGGTGGGTCGGCCAGCGGTCGCGGCAGCGCGTCGGCCGGTGCGTCCGGCAGCCGCTTCTCGTCGTCCGGTGAGCCGATCCGGGCCCGCAGCGCGGGCGGCAGCCCGGCCACGAGTTCTTCGTGGGTCCGTGCGTGCGCGGCCAGCAGGTCGGCGACATGCGGCGCGTCGGAGGCCGCCGCCAGCAGCCGCAGGGCCCGGGCGGGGAAGCGCGTCATCGCGGTGAGCAGGGCCGGCCGTACGTACTTCTGCTCGGCGCGGTCGACCAGGGCCTGGAAGGCCTCGTCGCCGGGCACGATCGCGAGCGTCTCCAGGATCAGCCGGCGAAGGTCCGCGACGTAGGCGTCGGCGTCGAAGGCTCTGACGAGCAGCGGCGTGGCGGCCGTGCCCACACCGTCCAGCATGGTGACCAGGCAGGAGCGGTTCCACGAGTAAGGCTGGACGACCCCGTGCGGGGCGATCAGCTCGACGTGGCGCGACGATCCCAGCGAGCAGTACAGCATCCACCAGAAGTCGCCGTCGTGCCTGGTGTCGGGCGGAGCGGCGCAGCACTCCTCCACCCAGTCGTGCCGCGACGGCACCAGGAAGGAGACCACCGTCCGCTGCGACGCGGTGCGGCGACACCGCGCCAGGCCGTCGAGGGCCTCCTCGTATTCACGGTCGTCGGCGACGGCCAGCAGACCCCGCAGCCGCACACCGGCCTTCACCGTCGGCGTCGTGGCGACCGGCGAGGCATATCCGAGCGTGCTTCGGTCCCGGATGAGCCTGAGGCCGGAAGAACCCCACTGGATCTGGCTGAACTCGGCGAACGCGCAGGCGGCGAAGGGCAGCCCGTGCTCGGTCACCCACGCGTCCGCCAGCGGCGCGAACTTCTCCATCGTGAAGTCGTACGGCCTGTCACAGGCCAGCAGCGCGGCGGCCACGGCCGCACTCAGCGGACTCGCGCCGCCGGAGAGGTAGTCCCGTACGGCCTCGGCCAGCTCCGGCTCGTCACCGGCCCGCTCGGTGAGCGGCCGGGCGGCATCCAGCCGCTGGAGCTGTTCGCGCAGGTCCGCGGCTGCGGAGCGATCGACCTTGATCGCCGGCCCCGGCCGTCCGCCGCGCCGCGGATACAGCCGGCGCCGCCACGACTCCGGAATGTCCAGGGCGTTCTCGTCCACTACCGCATGGTTGTCTCCCACGGCGCCCGACCATAGAACAGACGTACGACAAGGGCCGCCTGAATGATCATGAATGAGAGCTGAACGACGTCGGAGCGGTGCCGCGCAGCGCGTCCTCCATCGACGCCCGCCAGATCGGGCCGACGTTCGCGCCGAAGACGCCGGGGCTCGGGTCGCCGAACGGCGCGGCAGGGTCGCCGAACCAGACGGCCGCCGCCAGGTCGGGCGTGTAGCCCGCGAACGCCGCGCACGCGAACCCCTCACAGGTGCCGGTCTTGGCCGCCGCCGGGCGGCCGATGCCCAGGCCCCGGCCCGTGCCCTTGGTGAGCACGCCCTGGAGAATCCGCGTCACCTCGTCGGCGACGCCGGTGTCCACGGCTCTGCGGCATCCGGCCCCGGGCACGTTGATCTTCTTGCCGGTGGAGTCGGTGACGCCGGTGATGGCGATCGGCGCGCAGTACCGGCCGTGGGCGGCGAAGCCGGCGTACGCGGCGGCGAGATGGGTGACGTCGATGTCGCCGGTGCCCAGCACCTGGGCCGGCACCTGTTGCAGGGGCCGGCCGTTCGCCTGCTTCATGCCGAACCTCTGCGCCATGCGGACCGAGTCGCACAGGCCCACGCGCTGTTCGAGGTAGGCGTAGTAGGTGTTGAGCGACTCCCAGGTGCCGGTCGCCAGGTCGGCCGACGACGCCTTGGACAACTCGGCGTTGCGCACCGACCAGGGCTCGAAATGGTTTCCCTTGCAGTCGGTGTAGCCGCTGACCGTAGTGCTGTTCGGCGCGGGCAGGGTGGTGCCGACGCTGTAGCCCTTGTCGAGGGCGGCGGCGAGGGTGAAGATCTTGAA